>NZ_JBIWDH010000009.1:0-35732 GCF_044761885.1 Lysinibacillus sp. NPDC097231
ATGCGCTCACCACCGATAATCAGTGGGTAATCTTGACCTAAATAACTCTCAACTTTATTTAAAGCTTCTACATATGCGTTGTAGTTAGCCTCTTGTGAAAAATCTGTGAATGGTTCGTGTTTGTATGAAATCATTCTTTAATCCTCCCTTGTGAAATGTATTTAAGTGTACAAAAATTGTTGACGCAAAATATTTTTGCGTATAGAATATTCTTACACTTATAATAATGCAAAATTTAGTTGCATATTTCAAGTAAAAAATATTTGAGGTGCGCATTTTATGAAAAATTCTGAACCCTTACTACCTTTTTATGATTTTATTGCAACAAATGTATCTGTTGGTATTCACGCTGTAGACCTCTCTGGCAAAACAATTATCTATAATACAAAGATGAAAGAAATTGAAGGATTTCATTTTGATGAATTAGCTGACCGTTCAATTATTGAAATGTTTTCCTTTCGTCAGCATGAAAGTACATTAATGCGTGTTTTACAAACAGGTAAAAAAGAAATTAATGTAAAACAAACCTATTGGAATAAAAATGGACATGAAATTACAACGATTAATGATACTTTTCCACTTTATGTCCAAAATAAACTAATTGGCGCAATAGAATTTGCTCGTGATATTACGTCACTCGAAAAGCTTGTTTATCAGCCCCTTCGTCGATATGGTGAACCTTTAACATTCGACATGATTACATCCGATTCCGAATCAATGCAACAGGTGATCGTAAATGCCAAAAAAGCAGCAGCTGTAAAATTACCTGTTTTACTAATTGGTGAATCTGGTACAGGAAAAGATTTAGTTGCAGAAGGGATGCATCATGCAGCTTCGACTGATCCCGAAGCCTTTGTTACTCTAGTAAGTCGTCGTTCTGCTCAATCTGTTTTAGATAAATTACAGGAGCTTTTACAGGATGATAAGGAATATACTTTTTTCTTTGAACGGATTGATTTTTTAAGCCTCGACATCCAAGAGCAACTATTAGAGTTACTTCAAGCTCTTCCTCAGTCTAAATACATGCTGATTGGGAGCGTAGGAAGTGATCCCATTACATTGATTGCGGAAAAGAAACTTTCCAAATCTCTATATTATTTCTTTGCAACAATGGCTATTACCATTCCAAATTTAACCGATCGAAAAGAAGATATTCTTCCATTCGTGGATGATTACTTTAACCGTCATCGCGAACGATTTGCGTCAAATGTAGCGGAACTGGCACCTGATGTACAGGATTTATTCTTGCAATATGATTGGCCAGGTAATTTAAAGGAGCTCGAGTTACTACTAGATGAAATTGTGTCGTTTATGACGACTGAATCAACAGTTACTTCAGATTTGCTCCCTCTGCATTTTCGTTTCAAGGTACAGCAGCAAGATGCATCCAATCGTGAGCCAGAATTCTTTATGTTCCACCAACAAAATGATGTCATGCCACTCGATGCTTATTTACGTGAAGCCGAATCATATTATGTGCAAAATGTCTTAAATTTATATGAAGGCAATATTACAAAGGCTGCAAGTGCACTTGGTATGAGTCGTCAAAATCTACAATATCGAATTCGAAAAATAAAAAATCAATAATTATACTTAAATGAAAAACGAGGATGCCTTCGCATGAAAGCATCCTCGTTTTTATTACCGGGCCGTAAAGCGAAGCATCCTGTTCAAGACTCCCAACTCAACATTCGGTGGGAGAACTGACCATAAAGACTAAAAACAATCAGTGAGGATGAAAAATCCTCACTGATTGAAGTTTCACTTTATTGCCCTGACTGTTCAATCCAGTCCTGTAATTTATCTTTTAGGGAATTAAAACCATTTGCATCCGATTCATCTACTCGATCCTGCAATGATTTACGTGGTGGTATATCTTTTTTACGCAATGTTGCTGGGCGCTCTTGCAAAGCTCGAATCGATAAACTAATTTTTTCGGCCTCTTCATCGATTTCAAGTATCTTTACTTCTACCTCTTGCCCAACCGTTAAAAATTCACTAACGTCCTTTACAAAGCCGTACGTAATTTCGGAAATATGCACAAGGCCTTGTGTATCTTCATCAAGCGCAACAAATGCACCATACGGCTGTATACCTGTAACTTTTCCAGTCAACACGTCCCCTAATTCATATTTTTTTACCATAACCTTTTGCCCACTTTCTTTTTGTTTGCTACGTATATATCACATTAAATTATAACATACGCGCAAAAGCGGAGCAAAAAATCTCATTATTCGTTAATAGCGGTAATAAGGCAACGTTGCTCTCCTTTTCCTGTTACTACCGTGCTTAACTGGAAAGACATCTGCCGACCTATGACACTATATGCTTCTTTTTTAACACTCACTCTCATAATAATTGGCGACTTACCTGTTTCATAAAGGGCCATAAAATTATCCATACCATCAAATTGAACAACCGTATCGATATCCACATCATCAGACAATAGCCTTTGTGCTGTTTCTCGATCATGAATCCCGTGAGCGTATAAAAATAAACTAACGATGTTAATTGGATTTAATGTGTCGATAATTGTATCATCCTTGGTTTTAGCATACTCATTGTAAAGTGTTTTAGTTTGCTCAATCCAATTATCATCAATCGCCAAACTTGTTGAACCATCTTCTGTCTGCATAAATGTGTCTGCTCTTAAACGTAAAATGCCCATCCATATATCGTACGTTGTTAATTGTTCTAGCGTTTTAGATTGTCCCGTTAGTTCGACTTCATTTAGTATTGCATGCGCGGTTTCTCGTAATGCCTCACCATATTTGCCTTTCGCAATTGTTGTTAATAGTTCCAGATAATCGGATTTTAATTGTCCATTCTTTGATTGAATAGGATTCGCATCTGTGCCTTTTAAAATAGCAAGCCACGTATTTTCAAATTCTCCCTTTAAAACGTTATAATTATCACTCTCTGTACTATCGTCAGTTAAAAGGGTTTGTTCGTATTGGCGTAAAATATTTGCCGAATCCTCTACAGGATAACGTAAATCTCCAGCAACAAGTAACGAGCCTGTAGCCAAATATTTAAAATACCCTAATACATCTGGATGAAGGCGATCTATATAATCTGGTGCTTCTGCTCCGAATACGGGATTAGGTCGAAAACTAAAACGATATCCATCATTTTGCAATTCAAAATATTGTTTTTCCGCTGCAGCAATTAATGTCGTTAGGTCTGCCGGTAAATTTTTTGGTTTTTGAGATAAAATCTTGTCATATGGAGCAAGCTGATTATTATAATATTGCATAATGTCTTCAGTTAAGTTGGAATATCTACTAAAAAAATAATAAGATTCTTCAAATGACATAGGATCTACGTAAGTATCAATAAGCTCTATTTGCTCACGTGGCGTTTGTAGATCTTCTAGTATATTATTTTCTAGCTTTTTTAAATAATCATTATTCGAAATCTCTATATACATTTCTTTTCTTTTTGATAAATTATTAAGTTCACTCTCTACAAGTTGTACTGATGTAAATTTCTCAAACATTTGTTCTGGTATATTGAGTTCTTGTTGCATTTGTTCAAGCTTTTCTTGATATTTCTCCTTCAAATTTGATAGCCATTCATCATACTCGATTCTTTGTTCGTGTTCTTCCGTTTGAACAACTGTTGATGGTTTAATCACATAGGAAGAAACTAATACTCCCACTAAGAGAACACTCGCAATGCTTGCAATCCAAACAGCTGATTTTTGCCATTTTGAAGGAGATTTTTGAACAGTCAGTGGTTCCTGTGCTTGCTGAGTCGCGTTCTCCGCCTCAATTTGTGCGAAAACGGCGTCTGGATCTAGTTGTAGTTCCATGCGATCATAGGATTTTTTTAGAAGCTCCATGCGTTTTTCAAACTGTTTATCATCCATTTTCCACACTCCCTTCTTGCATTAACACCGCTTTGAGTTTTTCTTTTGCTCGCAATATACGAACTTTAACCGTCGATAACGAGATATTTAGTACCTCTGCTATTTCTTCATACTTCAATTCGTGAAAGTAAAATAATACGAGAGGATAACGGTATTTTTCATCAAGTGCTTGAATGGCATTGTGTAAAAGCTTATCCTCTTCAAATAAAAGGACGTCATCTTCTGCGGAGGAAGATGACATTTGCGGTTGTGCATTAAGCTTTTCCTCCTTTGCCTGCTCTCGTTGTTCTTTGCGATAATAATCACGTGTAGCATTCAGCGTGATTTTATAGAGCCAGGTCGTAAAACGATCATGCTTAAACTGATGTAAAAAACGATATAGCTTCACGAATACCTCCTGTGAAACATCTGCTAAATCATTGCTATGTACGCCACATTGAAAGGCAAACTTTTCAACTGTTCGTTGATGAATTCGAATAAGTTCGATATAGGCATCTTTGTCTCCTCGCTGTGCCCTTGCTATTAATTCGGCCTCTGCCAAAACTATCCCCTCCTTTTGTTTATGGAACGCTTAAACCTCGCCAATTGTTACACAGTTTAGATGCCATTTACCCAAAAAGGAAACACCTTACTGATATGTCATCATTCTATAACCCTACAGTCCCTAATGAACAAATATCTATCAGCAATTTTCTGATATTTGCTTGTGTTATGAAAATATTGCGGTAAAATAAAACTTTAGTATAAGGAGGATTTATTTCGTGTCGTCGAGAGATCAATTTACAACTAAAATTGGATTTATTTTAGCTGCCGCCGGAAGTGCTATAGGATTAGGTGCTATATGGAAGTTCCCATACATGGCAGGTACAAATGGCGGTAGTGTCTTTATTTTATTATTCATCTTATGTACATTCTTTATCGGCTTACCAGTGCTCATTGCTGAGTTTATGATTGGTCGCCGAGGACAAAAGGATGCAGTGACATCATTTAAAGAACAAGCACCAGGAAAACCGTGGTATATGATAGGCTGGGGCGGTATGGTCATTGCAGGTCTTATCCTGTCATTCTATAGTGTTGTTGGTGGCTGGATTTTAAGTTACTTGGGTCGCGCTATTACGTTTAAGCTAACAAACGCTGGTTCGGATATAAACTATGCAGATTTATTTGGAAGTATTATTTCGAGCCCATTTGAAGCAGTTCTTGTACAAGGGCTATTTATGCTATTGACAGTAGTCATCGTCTCAGCAGGTATCAAGGGTGGTATTGAAAAAGCTAGTACTTGGATGATGCCTCTTCTCTTCATTTTCTTCATTGTGTTAGTAATACGCTCTTTAACTTTAGACGGGGCAATGGAAGGCGTTAAATTTATGTTTGTACCTGATTGGTCTTACCTTAACGCTAAAACTTTTTTAATGGCATTGGGACAAGCATTCTTCTCGTTAAGTGTAGGTATTGCTGTCATGATTACCTATGCTTCCTATCTGTCTAAAACGGAGAAGATTGGTAACTCAGCTATTAATGTAGCATCTATGAATATTATCATTTCTTTACTTGCAGGTCTTGTTATTTTCCCGGCAGTATTTGCGCTTGGTTATACGCCTGATCAAGGACCTGGCCTTGTATTCATTATTTTGCCGGCAGTTTTTGAGCAGTTACCTCTAGGTGGTTTATTCTTAACAATCTTCTTTATCCTGTTATTATTTGCCACAGTAACTTCTTCGATTTCAATGTTAGAAATTGTCGTGGCCATTGCTATCGGAGACAAACCAGAAAAACGTAAAAAGGTTGCTTGGATTGGTGGAATCATTATTTTTATCGTTGGTATTCCAAGTGCCCTATCTTTTGGCATCCTTTCTGACGTAAAGATTTTAGACCGCTCTATCTTTGACTTTGTTGACTTTATTACCAATAATATCGGCATGCCAATCGGAGCCTTACTGATCTCCATCTTTGCAGGCTATTATTATACAAAGGACATTTCACGTAATGAGCTTGCATCATCTAGTCTGATGTTCAATGCTTGGTATATATTAATTCGTTATGTTTCTCCTATAGCCATATTAACTATTTTCATTCAGGGGATTTTATTTAAATAAGAGCGTTAAAACCAAATTAAAAACGAGGTTGTCTCATCAATTTAATGACAACCTCGTTTTTCTATAAAAAGCAAAAGCATCGTTAAATAATACATTTTGCTTCAAATTTAATCGCAATTAGTTTATATGAAATGGCTACACAATCTTCAAATGGAATCCATTCTTCAAACGAATGCTCATATGTTTCTTGAATAACCTTTGCAAGCACAGATGGATCATCAATACCTTGCAATGCTGCTACAACATCTGCTGTTTCCGTATCATAATGGTTTGGACCTAAGTGGAATGGATCCCACTCCTCTAGCAGATGTACAGCTGCTTGATTCATTTTTATATTTTCCAAAATACTCACCTATTATCCTTTTATCATACTCGTATGATACCATAGTAAATAAAAAAGAAAAGAGTGATTTGCTTGTCAATTTTCGATCAAATGAATAAACGTCGTTATACAAACTCTGTAAAATGGGACGCAATGGAAACAGTATATGGACTAAAAGATGCTTCTGACATACTCCCAATGTGGGTAGCAGATATGGACTTCGTTGCACCTGCAGCTGTATCTAAGGCACTACAAGAACATGCTGAAAAGACTGTTTTCGGCTATAGTTTTGTAAGTGAGGAAGCTATACAATCGATAGTTGCCTGGCAGAATACTCGCCATGGTTGGCATATTGAAAAAGAATCTATTCTATTCTGCAACGGCGTTGTCGCTGCTTTGGCTAATAGTATTACAGCATTGACAAATCCAGGTGATAAAGTACTGATTTCCTCACCTGTTTATCCGCCATTCTATAATATACCTAAAAGTAATGCTCGAGAGATTGTTAGCTGTCCTTTAGTAGAAAAAGACGGAGCTTTTGTCTATGACTTTGAAGCCTTTGAACAGGCACTTGCTCAAAATGTGAAAGCTTACATATTGTGTAACCCGCATAATCCAGGGGGCTATGTATGGGATGAAGTGACTTTAAAGGAAATCGTACGCATTTGTGCAAAATATGATGTCCTTATTATTTCCGATGAAATTCATTCTGATTTGATGTTAGACGGGGCAAAGCATACACCACTTGCAAAAATTGCAGGTGATGAAATCGATCGTATTATTACATGCATGGCACCGACCAAAACATTTAACCTAGCTGGTATTCAGGCTGCCTATATGATTGTCACAGATAAGAAAAAGCGTTTGCAGTTAGAAGCAATAAATATGGCAAGTGGGCAAGGTTCACTAAATACCTTTGCTTCTGTTGCACTTCAAGCAGCTTATACAGAGTGTACTCCTTGGTTAGATGAGTTACTTACTTACATTTCAAACAATATGGACTATGTGATTACCGAATTAGAACAACTTCCAGGCATTCAAGTTACAAAACCTCAGGGTACTTATTTGCTTTGGATTGATTATCGAGAATCAGGGCTTAATGAAGAAGAAATCATGAAACGCCTACTAGAAAATGGTAAGCTTGCATTAGAGCCTGGGACAAAATATGGCGAAGAGGGTCGCGGTTTCCTGCGTATGAACGTTGCTTGTTCATTTGATACAGTGAAAGACGGTGTTCAACGCTTTAAGCAAGCACTTCAACAATAGTAGTAATCTGTTAAGGATATCTTATGTTTTTCTGAGATATCCTTTTTTGTTTAAAAAATATATCTCAAATGGAGACTAAGTGTTTGTTATAATGAATAAAACTTGATTGGCGTGAAGACATGGATGAATACATTCGATTGATGAACAAATCCGAAGATTATATTGAAAGCCATCTGAGCGAAAAAATCTCACTAGATGATTTAGCAAATAATGTAAATATATCTAAATATCATTTCCATCGTATATTTAGCAAATGCAATGACGAGATGGTGAAACAGTTTATTACTAGAATAAAAGTGGAGCGATCAGGGGTATTTCTCGCAGTCCGCGATGATTTGAGCATCACAGATATTGCTCTCCAATATGGCTACAATGATGCGAGCACCTTCAACAAAGCTTTTAAGAAGTATATGGGAATGTCCCCCTTAGAATACAGGAAAGCAAGAAACGACAAGAAATAGCAGATAGTCTCCTCTATAACTTAAGTTAAGGGAGATGATATTAATGGAAAAACCAACGATCACTGTAGAAAGTATTGAAATGAAAGTAATCTATGTACGCTTCAAAGGAAATTATGTCGAGTATAGAAAAAATAGTCGTAAGATGTTCAATGAACTATTCAAATTCGCAAAAAAATATGAACTTATCAAAGATAATGTCACAAAGGTAATGACTATATACCATGACAATCCTTTCGTAACTGATTCAGAAAATTTACGAACTAGCGTAGCAATGACGGTTTCATCAGATACTGCAATTGAAGAAGAAGGACAAATCGGTACGATGACTTTTGGTGGAAAATACGCAGTATTACATTATGATTTAACGCTGGGTGAGTATGAAGAAGCTTGGAAATATGCTTATTCTGATTTGTTACTGAATAATGGCGAATATACAATGAGAGATTCATTCCCATTTGAATTATACGTTACTGAACCACCCAAAAACTTCAAAGCTAAGAGCAAGACAGATATTTATGTTCCGATTGAGTAAAATACAATATGTGAATAAATACACTTAAACTCCCATGAAAGAATGTAATAACCTTTCATTTTCTGTGGTGAAGTGCTCATTTTTGCGCTATATGAATGGCTAACGGAGGACTTTAGTGCAACAAGGGTTTCAAAAATAATTAAACTTAATCTACCATATTCAATAAGAGCAAGTTTTGACCTTTTTTCAAAACTTGCTCTTTAGTTTTGTTCTTAAATCATGGTTAATATCGTTAATTTAATCAAATTTTACTACAAAGCTACAAGCATGTGGTTCATGTGAAAGTATGATGCCCTGCAGCCGTTAATGACTGCAGGGCATCTAGTACACTAAAGATTTTGCTGATTGTTTGTATTTTGTTTCTCGGCTAAAATACGCGCTTCTATTTCCTTTGATTTCATTTCTTGTTTTTTAGAAATTTTACGGAAAATGATAAATACAGCAATACATAAAATAAGTACAAATAAAAATTCAAATGCCGCAGGAACATAGCCTGATTTATCTTCTGGGAAATATAAAAACTGATACATTAAATGTTTCATATTTACACGTCCTTACAATGATTATTCAAATACTGTAATTGACTCAATTTTCACATCTTCTAACGGTTTATCACGGAAATCTTTCTCTACATCTGCAATTTTGTCTATAACGTCCATTCCTTCAACAACATGACCGAAAACTGTATGTTTATGATCTAACCAAGGTGTACCACCATTTTGAGCATATGCTTCAATAATTTCTTCCGGGAAGCCAGCACCTTGTAATTGGCGAAGCATATCGCTAGGAAGGTGTTTCATTTGAACGATAAAGAATTGTGAACCATTCGTGTTCGGACCTGCGTTTGCCATTGAAAGAGCACCGCGAAGATTAAATACTTTATCTGAGAATTCATCTTCAAAAGAATTACCCCAAATAGATTCGCCACCCATACCTGTACCAGTTGGGTCACCGCCTTGAATCATAAAGTCTTGGATAACACGGTGGAAAATAATGCCGTTATAGTAACCTGACTTCGCATGTCCTAAGAAGTTTTCAACCGTTTTTGGTGCATGCTCCGGGAATAACTTAATCTTGATGGCACCTAAAGTAGTTTGCATTTCTACAAGTACTTCGCCTGCTTGTACTTCTGATGTTAATTGTGGAAACATTGGAGTCTCTCCTTTAAATGTAAAATTTCAGTTTCAATGAAAATGATAGTGGATTATCATTTCTGACCTCATTTTAGTCTAACACACTTCTTAATGGTTTTCTTCACCAAAGTATTGACGATTTTTTGCACTTTTAATTTTTGGGCTAATAATCAAAGCGTGGAATTGATTTCCGTATTTTCCCAACCGTTCGTGATAAGTCAACTTCATGGAAAATTTATAATAGTATTTAAACGTGTCAAGAGTTCTTAATATTGCTATCCAAGATTTTTGATAAAGTGCAAATAGGTCTGAACGAGTATTTGGAAACCATCCAAATTATGTTATTCTGTTGAATGGACTCATATATAGAGTGGAGGCACACATGAAAAAGGCTTTTGGTTTTTTTATCATTCTACTATCCTTACCTGTCCTTTGGTTGGTTAGTACAAATATTAGGACAGAAATCAATACGGCAAAAGCACATGAGGAGCAAATTGCTAGTGCTATTCATTTACCGGAAGTACAGTCACAGCTTCCAGTAACACTGATTGATCAAGACGGCAAAACATTTAGCGAAGAATATGTTGAATGGCGGCAACCTCTTACATTACAAGAAATCCCACAGATTGCCCAGGAAATTTTTATCGCAAGTGAGGACGCTCATTTTTATGAGCATATTGGCTTTGACCTCAGTGCTATCATCCGTGCAGTTGTTGCTAACTCAAGCACAAATTCAGCTTCTCAAGGTGGTAGCACTATTACACAGCAACTTGTTCGTATGCGTTATTTATCGGAGGAAAAAACATATGAGCGAAAATTAACAGAACTTTTTTATTCCTATAAGCTTGAGAAAGAATTTGATAAAGACGCGATATTAACGATGTATCTAAATGAATCCTATTTTAGCAATCAAGTTTATGGAATCGGTGGTGCAGCTACATATTATTTCCAGAAACCAATTCAAGAATTATCTAATGCTGAAATTGCATTTATTGCTGCTATCCCAAACAACCCCTCACTTTATAATCCTTTAAAAAATTTTGACAAAACGAAAGCGAGGCAGGAGAGGTTATTAGACACACTTGCGGCAAGTGGTGCTATAACAACAGAAGATGCAACTACCTATAAAGCTGAAGTCATTACGTTAAATGTTAAGAATAAAGTTCAAAACTATCCTATGTACAGCACTTACGTCCTACAAGAGCTTAGATGGTTAGTTGCGGAAAAAGAAGGCTATGCAGATCGTCTTGCCAATGCACAAAGTGAGGAAGAAAAGAAAAATATTAAAGCACAGCTAGACAAACAGATCAATACTTTATATCAAAATGGACTTACGATATACACTGCACTTAATCCAAGTAAACAAGCACATGATGAGGAAAACATGACTGCCATTCTAGGTTCAGGCAAGTTACAGGCGGCAGGGGCAGTTATAGATAATACATCACGTGAAATTGTTAGTCTCTATGCTGGAAAAAACTATGAAAAATTTGATTTTCACCGTGCCTTTCAAGGTACACGGCAGCCAGGCTCTGCCTTTAAGCCACTTGCGGTTTATGCTCCGTTCTTTGAAACGACAGCACACACACCCGATTCCATAGTCAATGGTGGTAATTACTGTGTAGGTTCATTTTGTCCTAAAAACTACGGCGGCTTTAAGTACGGTGATGTTCCCATTCAAGTGGCATTTCGACATAGCTACAATACATCAGCTCTCCGTCTCTTTAACACTGTTGGAATTGATACAGCCTTTAGTTACTTAGATCGCTTTCACTTCCGCTCCATTGTAGCAAAAGACCATGATTATGCTGCATCTTTGGGAGGATTAACATATGGTGTTACTGCATTAGAGTTAGCAGATGCCTATACGAGCTTTATAGATGGTTCATATGTTTTTGCCCATAGCATTCGTAAAGTGACGGCAACCGATGGAACCGAGCTTTATAGTTGGGATACAGCACGCGATCAAATCTGGTCACCAAAAACGGTAAAATATATGCGTACATTGCTTGCGGATGTTGTAGCGAACGGCACAGGACAAGGCGTTTATAGTAGAAGCAGTTATATCGGTGCCAAAACAGGAACAACTAATGACTATCGCGATTATTGGCTAGCTGGTTTAACTGCTGAATATACAGCAGCAGTGTGGATTGGCTACGATAAGCCACAATCTATGGAGAAATTAGAAGCTTATAAGATTCATCATCGATTATTTAACATATTACTAGAATAAAGCTAATTGAATACATTCACTATAAATGAAATCTTCAATATAAAAGGAGCAGTCCATAGTAAATCACTACGGGGACTGCTCCTTTCATTGTATAAAGTTGCTATGTACTTTGATAAATACTAATTAACAAGACTTCTACTTAGCAAATGGTAAACTTGCCAAAATACCATTGTACAATTTTAAAACGACATAAACTAAAAGCGATAATAGTATTATCCACATAAAAAGCTCAAATACAAGTAAACCAATCGTTCCACCCATCGACATAAAATGGCTCATTTTAAAGATAAGGTAAATAAAATAGATAAAAACGGTTAAGACAAAAATACCTATTAAAGCATAAATAAATTGAATAGCAAAGGCAGAACAGATCGCGCCAACGAATAAGATGATATAACCAGATCTTGCTTGGCTTACTGTCGTACCATCGTTATCTTTTGAAAAAAATAACATCCCCAGCTCATGAATAGTTTCCCCTACTAATTTTAATGCCGAAAATAACATAAAAAAGATCACAGCAAAGACGATTAGTAAAAAAACACGTAGTTCAAAATCTGATAAAAATTCACGCATGCCAGAATAAACACCAATTGAATGAAAAACTTGCAAAGATTCACTTACAGCATACATTCCAAACGTTAAACTAAACAATAAAATTGTAATTAATGGTAAATAACCATAAATATAAGGGTTTCTCATAAAAATTTTTTTCCTCTGTTTTTATTGATAACTTCCTATTTATAATATAGCCAAAATTCTTCCACTACCGCAAGTCAAATCCTATTGATGCGTATGCATTCATACTAAAAGTACGTTATAATTAACATACTTACCTGCATAAAGGAGGATTTTTTTGTTACAAGTACTTTATATTTTTATTCCAATGCTAGCTGCAATTTTAGTGCCATTTTTATATAAAAGCATTAAACATATTCACACAGGTTGGTTTGTTCTTGCAGTACCTGCTACACTCGCAATTATTTACGCCTCTTATATTGCAAAAGTAGCAGAAGGTGAAGTATTTCTTGCAGAGCTTCCTTGGATTCCATCGCTTGATATTTCCGTTGTTTCTTATTTAGATGGACTTAGCTTGCTATTCTCATTACTAATTACTGGAATCGGCTCATTGGTCGTACTTTACTCTATTTTTTACTTAGACAAACATAAAGAAAAATTACATAATTTTTATGTTTACTTACTATTATTTATGACCGCTATGCTAGGAGTAGTACAGTCAGATCATTTAATTACTTTGTACTTCTTCTGGGAGTTAACTTCTATTTCATCATTTTTACTGATCGGCTATTGGTATACTCGTGATGCCTCTCGCTTTGGTGCACTTAAGTCAATGATGATTACAGTTGGTGGCGGCTTAATGATGTTGGGGGGATTCATCCTTCTTTATATAATGGGGGGAACGTATTCGATCCGTGAACTTATTGTAATGGCACCTAGTCTAGTGCAACATCCATTGTTCACTTGGTCGCTCGTTTTATTACTTCTAGGAGCATTTACGAAATCCGCACAATTCCCATTCTACATTTGGCTACCAGATGCAATGGAAGCGCCAACACCAGTTAGTGCATATCTCCACTCCGCGACAATGGTTAAAGCCGGTATTTATTTAGTTGCTCGCTTTACACCAATTTTTGCTGTTTCTGAACTTTGGGTATGGCTTGTTACAGGTGTAGGTATTTTAACTTTATTCTGGGGCTCCTTCTTCGCAGTGAAGCAAACTGATTTAAAAGGAATACTTGCCTTTTCTACAGTGAGTCAGCTTGGACTTATTATGTCACTGCTTGGCGCTAGTGCTGTAGCATTTCATGACACTGGAGCAACAGATACTATCAAATTTGCTGCTTTTGCGGCGATCTTCCATCTTATTAACCATGCTACGTTTAAAGGTAGCCTATTCATGATTGCAGGTATTATCGATCATGAAACAGGTACACGTGATATTCATAAACTAGGTGGTTTAATGAGTGTTATGCCAATTAGCTTTACGGTCGCGGCAATCGGAAGCTTATCAATGGCTGGTCTACCGCCGTTTAATGGCTTCTTAAGTAAGGAAATGTTCTTAACTGCAATGCTTGCACTTCAAAATTTCGAATTTATCGGTTTTGATACATGGGGAGCCCTCTTCCCGATTATTGCTTGGATTGCTAGCATTTTCACATTTATCTATAGCTTCTATTTTGTCTTTAGAACATTTACTGGTAAATATACACCAGAGAAATTACCTCATAAACCACATGAGGCACCAATTGGCATGCTGATTTCACCGATGATTTTAGCAGCATTAGTCGTAACAATATTCTTTATTCCGAACCTAGTTGGGGATACTTTTGTAAAGCCAGCAGTACAAGCTATTCAACCATTCTTATATGATTCACCAAAGGATATCGATATTCATGTGGCAGCTTGGCATGGTGGTCTTACACCCGAATTACTCATGACAATTGGTATAGTGATTGTTGGGGTTCTATTGTTTGTAGCATTACCAAAATGGCAGGGCATCTATCAAAAATTCCCACGAGCTTTAACATTAAATAATGCATACGACAAGATTATGCTTGGACTCGATGTTGGGTTAAATCGTGTATCACGTCTTTATATGACGGGCTCTATGCGTCACTACCTGCTATATATGTTTAGTAGCATTGCGGCGATTGTAATAGGTTCTTTATTTGTGAAGAATGCCATTACAGTTTCCTTCCAAGACACTGCACCTATTCGTCCTTATGAAATTATTCTAGTAGTGGTTTTAGTCATCGGAACAGCCATAACTATTTTGGCAAAGTCACGTTTAACCGCTATTATAGGGCTTGGTGCTGTAGGTTACACAGTGGCATTATTCTTCGTTATTTTTAATGCTCCTGATTTAGCATTAACACAGCTTGTCATTGAAACGATTTCTGTAGCACTATTTTTACTGGCATTTTACCATTTGCCTAAGCTTGGAAAACGAGAAGAGCGCATGAGATTCCAATTAAATCGGGCGATTGTTTCAATTGCTGTCGGTGTTATGGTTACGCTTTTAGCACTGTCCTCACATTCACAAAAATTGATTCCAACTATTTCGAAATATTATGAGGAAACAGTCTATTCAAAAGCCGGCGGTGGAAACATTGTCAACGTTATCTTAGTAGACTACCGTGGCTTTGATACATTATTTGAAATTACAGTGCTAGGTATTGCTGGAATGGCCATTTTAGCTATGATCAAGCTACGCATGAACAGAAAGGAGAAACCTCATGAAAACAAATGATGTGATAATACAATTTACAGCAAAAATTGTATTCTTCATTATTTTCTTCTTCTCCATTCATATTTTTCTTGCTGGTCATTACACACCTGGGGGCGGCTTTGTTGGTGGACTTTTAACATCGAGTGCCATCGTACTCTTAGTCCTTGCCTTTGACTTAAATACGGTTCGTAAGGTTTTACCAATAAATTATACGTATTTAACAGCAATTGGCTTACTACTAGCCCTTGCAACAGCCGCTTTCCCAATGTTTGTTGGCAAGCCATTTTTTACACATTTCTTTGATTATTTCGATTTACCGCTTCTAGGCAAACAGTCATTACACACGGCGATGCTTTTTGATAGCGGTGTCTATTTGGTTGTTGTCGGCGTTACGATGACCATTATTCAAACGATTGGGGAGGATGAATAATGGAAATAATTATGGCGTTTGTCATCGGCTTTCTGTTTATGGCAGCGATTTATTTAATCTTATCCAAAAGCTTATTGCGCATTATTATTGGGACAGGGCTTTTAAGTCATGGGGCTCATCTTCTCATTTTAACGATGGGTGGACTTGGTGGAGAAGCACCACCTGTTTTAAAGGAAGGGGCAAAAACTTTTGCAGACCCATTACCGCAAGCGCTTATTTTAACAGCGATTGTTATTAGCTTTGGGGTAACCGCTTTTTTCCTTGTACTTGCTTACCGTTCTTACCAAGAGCTCGAGACAGATGATATAAGTTTAATGAGAGGAAGTGATGAGGATGAATAACTTCCTTCTACTACCAATTATCATTCCTTTCTTCTTTGGTATGATTTTAATGTTTGGGCAAAAAAATTTAAAATACCAGCGTTCATTCGCATTGCTTGGTATAGGGCTCGCACTTATATCAGCCATTTCACTGCTAATAAAAGTTAAAAATGATGGTATTCAAAAGTTGACGTTCGGGGATTGGCCTGTGCCGTATGGTATTACGATGGTTTCAGATATGGTGTCCGCACTACTTGTCACAACTACGCTACTTATTGCCATCTTTGTTGTTTGGTATGGCTTTGGTTCCATCACAAAGGAACGCGAACGCTTCTTCTATTATCCTGGTATTATGTTTATTTTAACTGGGGTGAACGGGGCATTTACGACAGGCGATATTTTTAACCTTTTCGTATTCTTCGAGGTATTGTTAATGGCTTCTTATTTGCTCATCGTTCTTGGGGGCGAAAAAGGACAGCTTAAAGGTTCCATTAAATATATTTTAATTAATGTTATTTCATCTGCATTATTTGTTATAACAGTTGCCTTCCTTTACTCTGTAGTAGGTACATTAAATATGGCCGATATTGCAGTAAAAATTGCTGACATTAATCAGCCAGGTATTGTTACTGTTATCGCTGTACTTTTTTTAATGGTATTTGGACTAAAAGCGGCTATTTTCCCGCTATACTTCTGGTTACCAACTTCATATGCGGCGGCACCAATTCCAGTGCTAACGCTATTTGGAGCACTACTAACAAAGGTCGGCATATACGCAATTACGCGCACGTATACATTATTCTTTGTTCATGATTTATCATATACTCATGATTTACTAATGGCATTAGCCATTGCAACCATTATTGCAGGCTGTATTGGTGCACTTGCCTATTACGATGTCAAACTTATAATTATTTATAACATTGTCATAGCGGTAGGTGTTATTTTATTCGGTGTATCTCAAATGAATGAGGTTGCCCTAAAAGGTGCAATGTTTTATTTAATTCATGACATGCTTATTAAAGCAGCGCTATTTATGTTGATCGGTATGATCATATACATTACTGGCACATCTGACTTACGTAAAATGGGCGGTCTTATGAAGAAATATCCAGCTCTCGGTTGGTTCTATTTAATTGCCGCATTAGGTTTAGCAGGAATCCCTCCTCTTAGTGGCTTCGTCGGAAAGCTATTGATTGCACAGGGAGGTTTTGAGGCAGGT
The DNA here is from genome assembly GCF_044761885.1 of Lysinibacillus sp. NPDC097231. Lineage (NCBI taxonomy): Bacteria > Bacillati > Bacillota > Bacilli > Caryophanales > Bacillaceae > Lysinibacillus > Lysinibacillus sp. NPDC097231. The sequence goes on from NZ_JBIWDH010000009.1 coordinate 17,134, forward strand.
AGTATGTGGAGCAGTATATTTATTTTAGCTTCGTCACTTCTTGTTTTATTATCTGTTATTCGCATTTTCCTTTATGCCTTCTGGGGTGAAGAAAAAGAAACAACGGGTACAGTTGATAAAAAAGTCTATAAAACGCTATTTGTGCCTACTGTTCTATTAGTGCTCATTACCGTAGCGTATGGTGTTGGCTCGGAATGGATTACACCATTTATGGACGATGCAGCAAAATTATTAAATGATCCATCTATTTATATAGATGCTGTTTTGAAGGAGGATTAGCGCTATGGCATTTCAAATTATCTTAAATTTTGTTCTTGCCTTCGTTTGGATGTTCCTTTCTTCTAATTACACTGCAACAGGCTTTATCGTTGGGTTCATTCTCGGTATAATATTGCTCATTATTATGCGTAGATTTTTTATGACACGACTTTACGTCTATCGAGTGTGGGCAATCATTAAACTGACTTTACTCTTTTTAAAGGAATTAGTGTTAGCAAATATACAAGTTCTTCGAGTAGTCTTAAAGCCTAAGTTGGATATGCAGCCTGCCTTCTTTGCATATCCTACTGTTTTAAAACAAGAATGGGAAATTACCTTATTATCAAGTCTAATTACTTTAACACCTGGTACAGTAGTCGTGCATGTATCAGATGATGCAAAAACTTTGTATGTACATGCTATCGATATTAGTGATGTTGATGAAGCGATTGCAGCAATTCGAGATTCATTTGAGAAAGCAATTTTGGAGGTGAGTAAATCATGACGACGTTTATTATTACTACGATTGTAGTGATTTGCTTATCAATGGTTGCCGTTATTTATAGAATGGTTAAAGGACCTTCTGCTTCCGACCGTGTTGTGGCACTGGATTCACTAGGTGTGTCAGTAATTTCGCTAATTGGACTATTTTCAGTATTGGTTGAAACAAGCTTCTTCCTTGAGATTATATTATTGTTAGCAATTTTATCGTTTATCGGTACTGTTGCTTTCTCTAAATTCATAGAGAAAGGAGATATCATAAAACGTGACAATTCTCGCTAATAGTTTAGTTATCTTTTTCATTTCTATAGGGGTGCTATTTATTGTTGTGACAGCCATTGGCCTTGTCCGTTTACCAGATTTGTACACACGCGCTCATGCTGCTTCAAAAAGTGCGACACTAGGTGTCATGTGTATACTCATTGGCGTATTCTTTCACTTTTGGCTTATTGAAGATCATTTCAATCCCCGCATTTTGCTAGGTATATTATTCCTGTTTATAACTGGCCCTGTAGGAGGGCATATTATGACTCGCTCCTCATATATCGCTGGTGTTAAGCCATGGAAAGGTACTGTACACGATGAACTTGGACCTGAAATTGATAGGATGAAAAAGGAACAAGGAATTAAATAATTATTAAGTAACAAAAAAAATCTGCTCGATTTTATCGAGCAGATTTTTTTATCAAACCTTCACTTAGATGTATCCTTTTAAAGCCAAAATGGTCGTTAACTGTTCAACACATTCCTCTATTGAATTCTTTTCCGTATCTAAAATAATCTCTGGGTTTTCTGGTTCTTCATACGGCGCACTAACACCCGTAAAGTTAGGAATTTCTGCATTACGTGCTTTTTTATAAAGACCTTTTGGATCACGTTTTTCACATATTTCAACAGAACACTTCACATATACCTCTAAAAATTCTCCCTCATTTACTAGCTCACGAACGACTTGACGATCTTCTCGATAAGGTGAGATAAAAGCAGTCAAAACAATTTGCCCACTTTCAACAAAAAGCTTGGAAACTTCTCCAATGCGTCGGATATTTTCCTTTCGGCCTGCTTCATCAAATCCTAAATCCTTATTCAAGCCATGACGAACATTATCACCATCTAAGACAAATGCTTGATTTCCTCGTTCAAAGAGGCGACGTGCAAAGGCATTCGCTACAGAAGATTTTCCTGAAGCTGATAAGCCCGTAAACCATAAAATAAAGCTTTGATGTTTGTTTTGTGTATGTCTCTCCTCTTTGGTAATGGAGGCTTCATGCCAAACAATATTAGAACTCATTTTAAAACCTCCTTACGCATTCCTTTGATCAGTACCTCAACTACTTCTTGACGACTAAATGTACTTGGAGGCACTTCACCATTACGCAACATTTCACGGACCTTAGTACCCGATAAAATGACATGTGCTGAGCTATCATGTGGGCAAGTTTTCGTCGTTGCCATGCCCTCACATTTGTTGCAATAGAAGCTATGCTCAAACTTCAGTGGGACAATTCCTAATTCATCTTCTGTAAATTGTTCAAAGATTTTTTGTGCATCATATGTGCCATAATAATCACCAACACCTGCATGGTCACGTCCAACGATAAAGTGCGTACAACCATAGTTTTTCCTTACAAGAGCATGGAAAATGGCTTCCTTTGGTCCTGCATAACGCATTGCGGCAGGAAACACTCCTAATTGCACACGATTTTTAGGATAATAATTATCAAGTAGGACCTCATAGCTCTCCATGCGTATTGCGGCTGAAACATCATCCGATTTTGTTTCCCCAACAAGTGGGTTTAAAAATAATCCATCTATTGTTTCAAGTGCAGCCTTTTGAATATATTCATGTGCTCGATGCACTGGGTTGCGTGTTTGGAAACCGACAATTGTTCTCCAACCCTTTTCCGCAAATAACTGACGTGTCTCAATAGGATCAAATGAATACATAGGGAACTTTTGTTCAATACGTTTGATTAATGTAATTTTTCCGCCAATATAAATACTTGGGCGTTCATGCAACTTCTTTACACCTGGATGCTCTAAATCCTCTGTGCCGTAAATTAGTAACGCCTCTTTTTGCTTATTCGGCTCATAAATATTGGCAACCTCGATAACACCATAAACAGTATTATCGTATACTAACTTGGCCTCATCTCCAGGCTGTACTGTTGCAGCTACTTCCTTTGTTACAGGTAATGTAATCGGAATACTCCACACTACCCCTGATGCTAAACGTGTATATTCAACAACTGATTCATAATCTTCCTTTGTTAAAAAACCTTCAATTGGACTGTAACCACCAATAGCAATTAACTCTAAATCACTTAGTGAAATGGCATCAAGTTCTATTGCTTTATTTATATGTGTTACATCTTTCGCTGGATTAAAGGCTTGCACTAATCGTCCACCATGTGCTTGTAAACTCATTAAAATCTCCTCCTAATTTTATCTAAATACTAAGTTTTATAGTTAAAATAATTTGAACACTTCGGTAAAATTATCGTGATGCTAGTTTGGATTCACGGGTATCTGATTTTCCTATAATTTCGGTCGGCTTGCTACTTAATGTGATCTGCCCCCTCGCGTTTTCGCTCGGCTTGCTACTAAAAGTGATCTGCTCCCTCGCATTTTCGCTCGGCTTGCTACTAAATTCGATCTGCTCCCTCGCATTTTCGCTCGGCTTGCTACTAAAAGTGATCTGCTCCCTCGCGTTTTCGCTCGGCTTGCTGCTTAATTCGATCTGCCCACTCGCGTTTTCGCTCGGCTTGCTGCTTAATTCGATCTGCTCCCTCGCATTTTCGCTCGGCTTGCTACTAAAAGTGATCTACCCACTCGCGTTTTCGCTCGGCTTGCTACTATATTCGATCTGCTTCCTCGCATTTTCGCTCGGCTTGCTGCTTAATTCGATCTGCCCACTCGCATTTCCGCTCGGCTTGCTACTAAAAGTGATCTGCTCCCTCGCATTTTCGCTCGGCTTGCTACTATATTCGATCTGCTTCCCCGCATTTTCGCTCGGCTCATGCTAATGTGATCAAATCACTCCTTGTTTCGCCCAACTCTACTCGACACAATATTCTTAAATTCCCTCGCCTGAATCGTATATTGATCGCTCTTCTTCACGCATTGTTCTCATTAGACTAATTACACCAAGCGTTCCAACAATAACACTTCCAATTAAGACGATGGCATATATATCTTTCTCCAAAAATAGCTGCACTAGAAAATAAGAAATAGCTAAAGAAAGTATTGGTGATACAATCCAAATACGAATAATTTTTTTTACAATATGCTTATGAAAAATTTGTTTCCCGCTTTTCGCCATCCCCATCCCGATTATGGAAGAGGATGTTACTTGTGTTAATGGCACTGGAAGTCCAAAAATAGAGCTTACGCCAACAAGAAGTGCACCTGTACTTGAAATCAATATCCCTTCAGCCTTTTCAAAGCGCACAATTTTTTTACCATTTGTTTCAAGTACTTGCTTTCCAAGTAGCATTGCTCCAAGCGCCACAAATGCAGCACCAAGCAAAATCCCATGTGACACCGACATCATCCCTGCGCCAACAAGCGGTCCTACCGCATTCGCTACGTTATTCATTCCTGCTGAAAATGCTTCAAAAAATCCGGCAAGCACAAGCAAAATTGTTAATATCGGGCGATCCTTTAACAGCCCCTTGCCATGCAATTTATACAGCAAATTTCCAAATAACAGTGCAATGATAAATGCAACAATCGGAATAATCACCCAAAATGAAATAATGACTAGTAGTGATTTTACGTATAACACTTTATAGGCAATACCAACTCCTACAACGGCTCCCACTGTCACTTCACTCGTCGATAGTGGGATGCCTAAAAGATTCGCGAGAAATAGCGAGCTTGTTGCAGATATTAAAATAATAATAACAATCTTTACTGTAATGTACTCTTGTGGCATTATGCCCGAGCTGATTGTTTTTACTACCTCTCCACCACCAAAAACTGCTCCACTAAAAACACCTACAGCACAAATCAGTAGTGCTTGCCAAGCTCTTTTAATGGCACCTGCACCGTAAGCGACTCCCATTGAGGCTGCAGCTCCACTAGCACCTATATTCATCGCAAAAAATAAACTAATCGCTATCGCAACATATTCAAGCATGGCAAAACTCCTTTATTCATGTAACCCACACTCAGTTTTACCAGATTCTTGCCATCTACCTGAACGTAAATCATCCATTGTAAAAGCTGGTTTTGTACAGTGTTCACAGCCAATGCTAGGATAGCCTCTGTCGTGTAAAGAATTGTATGGCAAATTATGCATTGAGACATACCGCCAGACATCCTTCCATGCCCAGTGAATGAGTGGACATATTTTTATCGATTTAAATTTATCGTCGCGATTGATAAAGTTTGTGTTTTGTCGAGTTGGCGATTGTTCACGGCGCAAGCCTGAAATCCAAGCTTTTCCATCTGCCAACGCTTCATGTAACGGTACAATCTTGCGGATTTCACAACATTTATTTGGATTGGATTTCCAAAGTTCATCACCATATTGCGCTGCTTGCTGTGCTAATGTAAGCACTGGCTTTTGCATAACAATGTTAAGCTGCGGATATTTTTCTTTTACTCTATCAATCGTTTCATATGTTTCTTTGAAATGCACGTCTGTATCTAAAAAGACAATCGTTGCATCTTGCTTCACCTTTGAAATGAGATCAATTAAAACAATTCCTTCAATCCCAAAGCTACATGCATAAACGATATCCTCCCCATATTCAGCATAACTCCACTGTAAAACCTCCAGTGCAGCCTTATAAGTTTCATCTACCTTAAAATCCTTTGTCGGCTCGTGCCAAGTTGCATATGTTAACATTTAATCCCCCTTATCATGAAAAAAGGCGTTTTAACGAAAGACATAGTGATAGACATGTCTTTGTTAAAACGCCTCTAGTTTGACTAGCCAGCTTGTTAATCATTTATGCCTAGGCATAAATGCGTCCGGAATCGGCTTTGTGCTTGCACAAAGAACACCTTTCCGATTCCGCGACATCTGCCGGAGGCTTTAACTTCTTTCAGCAGGTGTCTAAACATCTGCTGAAAGAAGTTAAATGATTGTTCACTAGTAATTGCTACCTCGTTGACAATCATTCTTCTTATTACCAAATATATACTAAAGTACACCTAGTAGTCAACTAGGTTTTCGAAAAATATCGATGAATTGACAATCAATTATGCCGAGGCATAATTGCGTCCGGATTCGGCTTTGTACTTAGGCCTGCGTGAGGGCCGACACGATGTCGGTCATTTCGGTAATGCCACAGGACGTGGCGTTTTTAGACTGAGTTCCTCTATTTCAGCGGATGTTCGGACACCAGCTGAAAGAATTTAAAAATTAAAATATTTTCAATTCCTTGTTGACTAATAGGAAATATATGTTTAATGTATAACTAAGCTTTGAACCATCCCAAAAATGGAACATACTCAGTGGGGAGTTCTTCATCACACTGTTTGTTAGTTGAACCAATTGGGTTTTTTACGGGCATTTTTTACTTCACTAACATCTTATAGTAGGAGTCTGTAACTGTTCGGTACAGATAAATTACTGCCCGTTCAAGCGGAATAAAATGCTGATCAGAGGATCTGAAGGCCATCTACTCATGACGATTATTATCGTGCTGATAGATGGTCTTTTGTATTCTTTAGACAAAAAAAGGAGCGATTTTTTATGAGAAAAAGGAAACATCTTATCCAATCGTTAGCACTTATATCTGCGTTAGCACTAACCTTGACAGGTTGCGGTAATAGCTCTTCAGATAAAGATACTGGGGCTCAGGATACCAAAAAATCTGTGGAACTATTGAATGTATCCTATGATCCAACACGTGAGCTTTACGAAGAGTTCAACAAAGATTTCGCAAAAAAATGGAAGGATGAAACGGGTCAGGAGGTGACCATAAAGCAATCACATGGTGGTTCTGGTAAACAAGGTCGGGCTGTTATTGATGGACTAGAAGCTGATGTTGTTACACTAGCACTTGCCTACGATATTGATGAGATAGCACAAGCACGTGACCTGTTAAATAAAGATTGGCAAACAGAGTTTGAAAACAATTCTACACCTTATACATCCACTATTGTTTTTTTAGTACGTAAGGGTAATCCAAAGGGGATTAAAGACTGGAATGATCTAGTTAAAGACAATGTATCTGTTATCACGCCAAATCCTAAAACATCTGGCGGTGCTCGTTGGAATTATTTAGCTGCTTGGGCCTATGCTGGGAAATTATACAACAATGATGAAACAAAAATTAAAGAATTTATGAAGGCTCTCTATAACAATGTGGAGGTGTTGGATTCAGGAGCCCGCGGTGCCACAACGACATTTGTTGAACGTAAAATTGGAGACGTCTTAATTGCATGGGAAAATGAAGCCTATTTATCACTCAATGAATTAGGTAAAGATGAATTCGAAATCGTCACACCTTCTTTAAGCATCTTAGCAGAGCCACCCGTTGCTATAATTGACAAAATCGTTGATAAAAAAGGGACACGAAAAGTTGCAGAAGCATATTTAAAACATTTATATAGTGATGTTGGGCAAGAAATTGCAGCGAAAAACTACTATCGACCACGCAATGAAAAGATTCTAGCAAAATATCAGGAGCAATTCCCACAACTTGAGCTCGTTTCAATTGATGATTTCGGTGGCTGGGCAAAAGCACAAGCTATACATTTTAAAGATGAAGGTACATTCGATGAAATTTATGTCCCACAATAAGGAGGCCAATCATGACTAGTTTAACAGCTAATAAAAAAATACGGCGCATCATCCCAGGCTTCCACCTTTCATTTGGCTATACCATGCTATATGTCAGCTTGCTAGTTTTACTGCCGCTATCAATGGTATTTATTCATACAATGTCCTTAAGCTGGGGAGAATTTGTTGCTATCGTGACTGCTCCTCGTGCTGTTGCTTCTTATAAAATTAGCTTCAGTACGGCACTTGCTGCTGGTTTTCTGAATGTTATTTTCGGGACAATAATCGCTTGGGTACTAGTGCGCTATCACTTTCCTTTCAAACGAATCATTGATGGACTTGTCGATTTACCTTTTGCTTTGCCTACTGCAGTAGCAGGAATTACTTTAACGTCCCTCTACGCACCAAATGGCTGGATTGGTCAATTTTTCGATTTTAAAATTGCCTTTACGCCCCTTGGTATAATCATTGCCTTAACTTTTATCGGGCTGCCGTTTGTCGTGCGAACAGTACAACCTGTCTTACAGAATATTAGCGCTGAGGTTGAGGAGGCCTCAGCCAGTTTAGGTGCAACTCGTCTACAAACCTTTCGTAAAGTGCTTTTGCCAGAGCTGGCACCTGCCATATTGACAGGCTTTTCATTAGCCTTCGCGCGTTCTTTAGGTGAATATGGATCAGTTGTTTTTATCGCTGGGAATATGCCAATGAAGACTGAAATTACGCCTTTAATTATTATGACAAAGCTTGAACAATATGATTATGCCGGAGCGACTGCTATAGCTTTAGTAATGCTTGTAACATCTTTTATCCTATTATTCAGCATTAATTTCATACAATGGCTGGCAAATCGTCGCTTTGCGCATTAGGAGGTATTTATGGAACAGTCAACATTTATTCAACAAGTTGCTCATGAAAAAAACAAGGCAGTGAAAAAGTCTGCTGCCTTACAAGAGCCACGCTTTGTGCAATATACTTTGACATTTATTGCACTTGCCTTTTTAGTATTTTTTATCGTACTTCCACTAGTATCAATCTTTACCACTGCCTTTCAAAAGGGTGTAGATGTCTATGTCGCAGCGATTACACATCCAGATGCCTTAGCTGCCATTAAGCTAACCTTAACAGTCGTTGCGATTACCGTACCACTAAATGCAATCTTTGGCGTAATGGCTGCCTGGACTTTAACAAAGTTCAATTTTAAGGGAAAAAACCTATTGCTGACACTTATCGATCTTCCTTTTGCGGTATCTCCTGTTATTGCAGGTTTAGTGTTTATTTTGTTATTTGGCTCACAAGGACTATTTGGTGATTGGTTATTTGCGAATGACATCAAAATTGTTTTTGCGCTTCCTGGCATAGTTCTCTCCACAATTTTTGTAACGTTACCCTTTGTTGCACGAGAGCTCATTCCTCTTATGCAAACACAAGGAACTTCTGAGGAAGAGGCTTCCATTTCACTTGGTGCAAGTGGGTTTAAAACATTTTGGCATGTGACATTACCAAACATCAAATGGGGCTTACTATACGGTCTCATCCTATGTAATGCTCGAGCAATCGGTGAATTTGGTGCCGTTTCTGTTGTATCGGGACATATTCGAGGTATGACAAATACTATGCCCCTTCATATTGAAATTTTATACAATGAGTACCAATTTGCAGCAGCCTTTGCTGTTGCGTCACTTATGAGCATAATCGCCATTATTACGCTTATCGTTAAAGATATTGTTGCTTGGAAATCAACATCTGTTTAAAGGAGACATTGCATTATGAGCATTCAAATTCAAAACGTTTCAAAAAATTTCGGGTCCTTTCAAGCTTTACAAGATATCTCACTTCATATTCAATCAGGGGAATTGGTTGCCCTTCTCGGCCCATCTGGTTCTGGTAAAACCTCATTACTACGTGTTATTGCTGGACTTGAAACCTCAGATGTAGGTGAGATTTTTTTTGACGGTCAATCGATTACAGATCGCCATCCAAAGGAGCGAAACGTAGGCTTTGTATTCCAGCATTACGCGCTTTTTCGTCATATGACCGTTTTTGAAAATGTCGCTTATGGCCTGAAAGTACGCCCTCGTAAAACAAGACCATCTAAATCAGCAATAAAGGACAAAGTGATGGAGCTTCTCCGACTTGTTAAACTGGAAAATTTCGCTGAGCGCTTTCCAACTCAGCTTTCAGGTGGGCAACGTCAGCGTGTGGCACTAGCCAGAGCACTCGCTGTGGAGCCTAAAGTGCTTTTATTAGATGAACCTTTTGGTGCACTTGATGCGAAAGTGCGTAAGGAGTTGCGTCGTTGGCTAAGAAAGCTTCACGATGATTTCCATATTACAAGCATTTTTGTTACACATGATCAGGAAGAAGCGCTTGATGTAGCAGATCGCATTGTTGTGATGAACAACGGCAAGATTGAGCAAATTGGTAGCCCAGATGAGGTATATACAAATCCAAAAAGTCCTTTTGTTTATGATTTTTTAGGGAATGTGAATCTCTTTAAGGGTCGTTTACATAACGGCAAGCTCATGTATGGCGATTTTACTATTGATGTTCCAGACGCACAGGCACATACAGAGGACCATGCAGTCGGTTATGTGCGACCCCACGATATTCAAATCGAAAAAATAAATGCTACGGGGACAGTTCCTGTGAAAGTAAATCATATCCACTTGTTAGGGCCCATGGTACAAATTGAGCTTCGTCGTGAAGATATTGATGAATTTTTAGAGGCAGAACTGACTAAAGAACAATTTACGAATCTTCAGCTTAAAGTTGGAGATCATGTATTTGTTAAACCAAAGCAATTAAAAGTTTTTACCCCTGAAGACTTTTCCATATAAAAAAGCCGTGTAGCAAATTTCTCTGCTACACGGCTTCCATTATTTTTTATTTATTATGAAAATCTTGCCCATCGTGAACTGCTGTTACATAGCTAGCTCGAATCACAAAATCACCGAAATGTTCGCCCTCTAAACGTTCCTTTGCATAATGCAGAAGGATTGGACGAAGCTCCGCTAAAATCTCCTCTTCTCCAATATTTTCACGATATATTTTATTGAGACGATTACCAGTAAAGCTTGCTCCTAAATACATATTATATTTCCCTGGGCCTTTACCGATAAAGCCAATTTCAGCCATTGCTGCACGTGAGCATCCATTTGGACAGCCAGACATACGAATGACAATTTCTTTATCCTTTAACCCTGTCTCATCAATGATTGTTTCAATTTTTGTAATGAGTGAAGGCAAATAACGCTCTGCTTCCGCCATCGCTAAACCACATGTTGGTAATGATACACAGGCAATTGAATTACGACGCAATGCAGAATAGTGCGCACCATCTGTTAACTTATATTGCTCTATAATAGTATCAATTTTTTTCTTCTTCTGCGGTGTTACATTACTAATCATCAAATTTTGGTTAGGCGTTAAACGGAAATCCCCAGTATGAACCTTCGCAATTTCACGCAATCCCGTTAACAGCTGATAATCCTCAAAGTCTTTAATGCGTCCATTTTGAATAAATAACGTATAATGCCATTTACCCTCCGCCCCTTTAATCCAGCCAAACTCATCACCCGTACGTTCAAAGGTAAAGGGACGTGCCTCTTGAATGTTCCAGCCTAGACGACGCGTTAATTCTTCGTTAAACCATTCAAGTCCTCGTGCATCAATTGTATATTTAAAGCGTGCATTTTTACGTACTGAGCGATTCCCATAGTCGCGCTGAATCGTAATAATTTTCTCCGCTGTTTCTAATAGTTTATCAGGTTCAATAAAACCAATAATACGAGCAAGCTGTGGGTATGTTTCGTGATCACCATGTGTCATTCCCATTCCTCCACCAACTGCCACGTTAAAGCCTATTAACTTGCCATCCTTAACAATGGCAATTAATCCAATATCTTGTGAGAATACGTCCACATCATTACTTGGGGGGACAGCAATACCAATTTTAAATTTACGTGGTAAATATTGCGATCCGTATATAGGTTCAATTTCTTCATTCTGACCATCTACTACCTTTTCACCATCCAGCCATAGTTCATGGTAGGCTCGCGTTCTAGGTAGTAAATGCTCACTTAATTTTGCGGACCAATTATAAATCTCCTCATGTAATGCTGATTGGTTTGGATTCACATTACACATAACATTACGGTTAACATCCCCACAGGCAGCGAGAGAATCCAATAATACCTCATTAATTTCCTGCATATATTTTTTGACGTTCCATTTTAAAATACCATGTACTTGGAACGCCTGGCGTGTCGTTAATTTTAAGGAGCCATTACCGTACTTTCTCGCCATTTCATCCATCACTAGCCATTGAGCTGGCGTTGCTGCTCCGCCCGGAGTACGTACTCGCACCATAAATTGATAAGCGGGTTCTAGCTTTTGGCGCTGCCGTTCATTACGAAGATCACGGTCATCTTGTAAGTAACTACCATGGAATTTCATCAGACGGTTATCGTCCTCTGGAATTCCTGAGCTCAATGGATTATTCATCGTACGCTCAAGTGTTCCACGTAAATAATTACTTTCACTTTTAATACGCTCTACATCACTTGGGCTTCCAGGCTGTGGAGGTAAAATAATTTTTCCTGTCATGTTTTGTCGCTCCTTTATTAATAAACGTCACGTTGATAGCGGTTCTGTTGTTTTAGTTCATTGACAAAGGCTTTCGCTTCCTCTGGCGTTTTTTGCCCCTGTTGTTCAATCACACGATGAATGATGGCGTCCACATCAGCCGCCATCGATTTTTCATCGCCACAAACATAAATGACAGCACCTTGTTCTAGCCATTCATAAAAGCTCGCTGCATTTTCTTCAATTTTATGTTGTACATATATTTTTTTGTCTGTGTCACGTGAGAAAGCTACATGCATTTGAGTTAATGTGCCTGAAGCAAGCCAACGCTGCCAATCCGTTTGATACAGAAAGTCTGTGACAAAATGTTGGTCACCAAAGATTAGCCATGCTTTACCTTCAATACCTAGTTCCTCACGCTCCTCTAAAAATGCACGATACGGGGCAACACCTGTACCAGCACCAATCATAATAATTGGTGTGTCTTCATGTTCAGGCAATCTAAAGTTTGGATTTTTATGAACATATATAGGTAATGTATCGCCAATTTGAATTCGCTCCGCAACGCTACCAGAGCAAACGCCAAGACGTTGTCGCCCATTCGTCTCATAGCTTACTTTCCCAATTGTTAAATGTACCTCATCATTATTTGCCTTTTGACTACTAGCAATGGAATAAAGTCGCGCTGGAATTTTACGTAGCAAATCAACAAATTGCTGTGCATCCCATGTAAATGGTGCAAAATCTTCAACGACATCAAGTAAATCTCTACCTTTTGCGTAGTCTTTCCAGGCATTTGCGTCTTCAAGGAGCTTTGTAAAATCCTTATGCTCTGTATACGAGGCAATTTTTTGGAGCAGCGGCTTTGATAGCACTGTAATTTCTAGCCTTTTTTGCAAAGCATTCTTTAATGGAAGTGATTCTTCAAATACATTGACCTCGGTTTGTGCGTTAAACTGTAACACTGTTAATAAAGCATCGACTAACTTGTCATCGTTTTCTGGCAGAATCCCAACGCTATCCCCTGGTTCAAAGTGGAAGTTTGATCCCTCAATGGACAATTCAATATGGCGCGTTTCTTTGTTTGAGCCCCTGCCGTTTAAATTAATGCTTTCAAGGACTTCAGCATAAAACGGATTTTTTCGAGAATATGTAGAATCTCCTTGTGCTATTGGATTTTGAGTAGACGATGTAACTGCTAGATTAGTCTGTTGCAGTAACTTCTGCTGAACAGCTGAGAACCATTGCGCCGCGGCGTCATCATAATCTACATCACAATCTGTACGAGGGACGATTCGGATTGCCCCTAATTTTGCAAATTGCTCATCAAAATCCTTTCCCGTTTTACAGAAAAATTCATAAGAGCTATCACCTAAAGCTAGCACCGAATAATGTAGATTCTCTAATTTAGGGGCACGCTTACTATGCAAAAAATCATAGAATTGTATCGCTTGATCAGGTGGATCTCCTTCCCCATGTGTACTAATAATAAGTAAAAGATTTGTTACCTTTTTTAAATTATTTGGTTTAAACTTCGTTAACGACGAGATCGTTACATCTACATCGTTATTTTTCAATGCTGAAGCATACTTTTCGGCTAGACCTTGGCTATTGCCTGTCTGTGAGCCATATAAAATCGTCACTGTTTGGGTGATAGTCTTTACCGTCGACGTCGCTTCTTCAACAATGGCATCAATAGTTGCTTGTGGTGCACTTAAATAGCCGTTTAGCCAAATTCTTTGATCTCCTGTTAGTTTAGGAAGCAGTTCATTTAATAGCTTTACCTGCTCCTCATTAAACGGACTGTTAATTACTTGCAGTTTCAATCTTGCCACCTCACGTACTAGTTTTATTTTTCGCTCTTTATCCCCCGATAAGGGGCAATAAAGGCTAATAATCAGTGGGGAACCACACTGATTGAGTTTCACTTTATTTGGTTGGCGCTCTATTTTTCACCAACCAAAATTATCGAAGTCGTATTTTTTCTTTCTTTTCAATTTGGACCACATAGGAATTTTGTATAATCAATGTAATTGATCCGTGGTTCACAGTATTTAAAATTTGGCGGACATTATCTAATGCTAGATTTATATTTTCAATCCTTTTATCTACCATTACAAAACACCTTCCTTTAATGTTAGTAATTCACAAATACGTTCCACTAACACTTTCCTTACATTGTTGTCATAGCCTAAACTTTCACATAAAGTAATGTTCTTGTTTTCATAGTCCTGTAATCGCTTTGTTATGCTTTCACGCAAAATCCCAGTAAACAATAAATACGGCACTATAAATACATGGTTAGCCCTTTTGTTTTGTTGTAGCCACTCTTCAAACGTAGGGCCCTTCCCATATAAAAAGCAGATGTCTACGGCTTCATAAGCATATTTGTCACGTAATCTTGTTGCAATTTTAGCTAAATCCCTCTTTACTGCGACATCACTACTCCCACGGCCTATTAGTAAAACACTTGCATCGTGAGTTGGGCGTCTTGTCTCTAAAACTCTAGTCTGTAGTGTGTCGATTAATAGTTCATGAACGCCAAGCGGTTCACCGTATGTAAATCGTACATATGGATACTGTTTTTTTGCTCTATCGATTTCACACGGAATATCTTGCTTTGCATGCTGAGCAGCTAGCAATAAAATAGGCATGATGGCAATTGCTGTGGCTCCTTGATTAATACACCTATCTATTCCTTCAGCAATTGTCGGTGTCGCTAGTTCTAAGAAACAAATTTCTTGAATCGGTATCTCAATTTCCTGTTGTACGCTCTTGAGAAAAGTCACGGCTTGCTCCACTCCTGCCCTTACGCGACTTCCGTGAGCAATATATAAAATGGCCTGCATGAACCCACATCCTTACACAGAAATTTCTGTTAACTGCGGCTGTGGTATGCTTTGCTCAAACCATTGAATTGTTTCTCTCAACGTAACAACTTTCCCCACTACAATTATGCTTGGATTTTGAATATTTTCTCGCCGCACTATCTCTTCAATATTGGCTAAAGTACCAGTGATTGTTTTTTGCTGAGGGAATGTCCCCCAATGAATAAGTGCTACTGGTGTTTCTTCATCGCGTCCATACTTGAGCAGCTGCTGACGGATGTAGGGAAGATTGCCAACCCCCATATAAATAGCAAGCGTATCAATTCCTTTTGCCAGACTTTCCCACTTGATAGCGTCATCCTTGCCATCTCTCATATGTCCAGTGATTATTGCAAAACTCGAGCTTAAGTCACGATGCGTAACAGGAATCCCTGCATAGGCTGGTGCTGCTATTCCTGAAGTAATACCAGGCACAATTTCAAATGGAATATTATGCTGTGCAAGCACCTCTGCCTCCTCAGCCCCTCTGCCAAACACAAATGGGTCACCTCCCTTTAATCTTGTCACGACCAATCCTTGCTGCGCATAGCTGACAAGTGTTTGATTAATATGTTCTTGAATCATGGCATGCTGCTGAGGTAATTTACCGCAAAAAATAAGTTTAGCTCCCTGTTTGGCATAGGATAATAGATTTTTATTGATGAGTCTGTCATACAGGATGACATCTGCACATTCAATGCACCGCAATCCTTTAACGGTGATAAGATCAACATCGCCAGGACCTGCACCTACTATAAAAACTTTTCCCATTCGATTTCACTCCTTGTTGTCTCTTGTTTCAGATAGAAAAAAGACTCATATTATCCATGGGCATAGCGATGCCTGTGATTAATATGAGCCTCTAGTTTGCTAGTCAGCTAGTTATTTAATTCTTAGTAATATAATAAGAATAATAAATAATATAGTATATTCTGTCAACTGTTTATTTAATGCCCAGGAAATGATTTTTCTTAATTTAACCTATTAAAGAAAAAAACCAGGTGTCACTTGCTGACATCTGGTTTTTATGAGATCTATCTTGTTTGAATTAAAATCTACGAGGTCCTCTAAATGGTGGACCTGGTCGGAAAAACGGTGGACGGAAAAACGGTGGACCAAAAAACGGTGGGCCGAAAAATGGCGGGCCGAAAAACGGTGGGCCGAAAAACGGTGGGAATGGTCGGTAAAACGGCCCACCCCAAAAGCCTCCTGGATAACCTCCGAAAAATGGCATAAGCTACCTCCTTTTTTACTCTATCCTATGAAGGTAGCTACATATATCACATGTACAATGCCTATTTTCTCCTACATTAAATGTCCTTATTATTCTCCCCTAATCGTTGCACAAAGTTTGCTAGTGTGCGAACCATTACACCTGTGCCACCTTTTGGACCTAAGTCATGTACAGCAATCGCATCTGATGTTCCAGCAATATCTAGATGAATCCATGGTGTATCCCCAACGAATTCTCCAACAAAGCCCCCACCAAAGATCATATGTCCATCACGACCAGGAGAGTTATTTAAATCAGCGATATCTGATTTACGAATTCGTTTTTTATCATTTTCTGTTAACGGCATGCGCCAGACAAATTCATCTGTTTCCTGTGTAGCTTCCATGAAAGCAGCAAAGAACTCATCATCATTTGAGAGTGCGCCTGTTTTATCCATACCAAGTGCTGTAATAACTCCACCTGTTAATGTTGCAACATCGATCAGTGAAGTAGCCCCTTGTTGTTTAGCATATGTAGTAGCATCTGCTAGCACTAAACGTCCTTCAGCATCGGTATTTAAGACTTCTACCGTCTTCCCACTATACGTTGTGATGACATCATCTGGCTTAAATGCTGTACCGGATACCATATTATCAGTAGATCCAATAACTGCTACGACATTTTTATTTGGACGTAATTCACCGATGATTTTCATAGCTCCAAGCACGGCTGCTGCACCACCCATATCGCCCTTCATGCCTACCATTGAATCTTTTGGCTTTAAAGAATAACCACCTGTATCATACGTAACCCCTTTTCCAACAAGGCCAATTGGATCTTCAAAGTCTTCAGTCGCTTTATATTTTAAAGTTATTAAACGAGGTTCTTCATGAGAGCCTTGATTTACGCATAAAATGCCGCCCATACCAAGCTCTTCTAATTGGGCTTTATCTAAAATCTCAACTTCGAAATCATACTCCACTGCAAGAGATTGAGCATAATTCGCTAAGTCTGTCGCGGTAAGTAGATTTGGTGGTAAATTAATTAAGCTACGTGCTTCGTTTACTGCATCTGCATAAATAACCCCAACTTCAATGCTTGCCACTACTTCATCTAAATCATCAGCAGTCGTCACAAGATGAATAGCATCAATTCGCTTATCTGTTTCATTTGAAGTTGTTTTGTAGTGAGGAATTGAATAATAGCCAAGCCCTGCTCCTTCACCAGCTAAAAACGCAACATCTGCGACAGTTATCGTATCTGTTGTAAATGATTCTAGCCAAATTGAATATTCTTTAACTTTTAAGGTTCTTAGTTCCTTACCAACCAATGCAAATGCTGCACGAACATCACCTTCAGTTAAATTTTTAAGTTCATCCAAACCAACGAATAGAATACGTTTAAGAGTTGCATGATCTTTTAAAAATGGCAATTTCGTAATATTTTTAAGCTTCGTCGATACATCCCCAGCGCTAACCCAAGAATCGAGGGATTCTCCGTAAAATGATGAAAAACTTGCCCAATCCTGCATTTGTTCACGATGTTTAGAGACTCCTACTACTAATACTTCAGTAGAAATCGTTTCAAATGTTTTTGCCTCTTTTACAATATGCATGTAAATTCCTCCATTCATTTCTATTATACCTAAGTTTCAGAAAACGCGTAATATTTGGCTTTATCTTCTTTTAGAAAATAATGAATGTTATAATAAAAGCAATTCTAAGTTGAAGGTTGTGATGATAATGAGTTTACTTCATAATACCCCTTTACTCGTTGCCCTCTTTGCTGTTCTCTTTGCACAATTTGTAAAAATCCCTATTCACTTTTTAATGACAAGACAAATTAAATGGGGACTATTTACTTCCACTGGTGGTATGCCGAGCTCACACTCCGCATCCGTAACAGGACTAACAACCTCTATTGCCTATGAAACAGGTTTAGATTCCCCACTTTTTGCCGTAGCCGCTATGTTTTCATTTATCGTCATGTATGATGCCAGTGGAGTTCGTTATCAAGCCGGTCAACATGCAGCTGTTTTAAATCAACTTCGAAAGGACTTTCAAACACTACTTCATGATTTAAAAAAATGGCCGCGAATGGATGGGCAAGAGAAAATAGAAGAGTTAAAAACATTACTAGGTCATAAACGGAGCGAAGTATTTTTTGGGGCACTAACTGGAATTTTTATCGCCATCATCACCTACCAGATTATTTTATAAAAATGAACACATCCTCATGTTGAGGCTGTGTTTTTTTATTTCAAACAATCACCAAGGTCAACTTAGCCTTGGTGTAATTGTTGCTATCGCTTTGCTTTCGCACAGAAAACATTTGTTGCTACCGCTTCGCTTTCGCACAGAAAACATTTGTTGCTGCCGCTTCGCTTTCGCACAGAAAACATTTGTTGCTGCCGCTTCGCTTTCGCACAGAAAACATT
>NZ_JBIWDH010000009.1:35828-113619 GCF_044761885.1 Lysinibacillus sp. NPDC097231
GCTTTCGCACAGAAAACATTTGTTGCTGCCGCTTCGCTTTCGCACAGAAAACATTTGTTGCTGCCGCTTCGCTTTCGCACAGAAAACATTTGTTGCTACCGCTTCGCTTTCGCACAGAAGACATTTGCTGAATGTAGATAAAAAAATCAGTATTCATCTCTCCATCGATACAGATTGAAAGAAGAATACTGAAATAAGTTAAAACATTCGATATCCACTTTTACGTAAATAAATCATGACAATCCCCGCAACAATTGAACCTGCAAAACCACCAGATAAGATGGAAATATCCACAAATTGCAGTGCTTGCAATTTATCTAAAAGTGCAGGAAATGCGGAACCTGGATTGAAAATATAATCTAAAAAGCTTACATCATCGATAATAAAGATAACAACAATTGGATACACAATTGCCATTAACCATGTCATTCGCAGAAGCATATTCAATAAAAATCCGATACCAAAGAACATGACGAAAAATAACAAAATTGAAATGATTAACTGTACTAATGAAACTGGACCATCCATGTATGTATAACCTCCGTTTTCCTCTCATTAGTTTACATGATTACTACAATGCTTTCAATGAACATATCCTTGAATTCGCCTGTTCGTCATATTTAGGCAAATCAATTCTATTTTTTTCGCCAGGTTTTCCTTTTGGCCACTGTATCTCTCTCCTTCGGTCGGGTTTTCCTTCTCTCTCCGCGGGTATTTCTTCTCTTCGCGCGGATACCACAACTAGTAGAATCATATTTACCATCAAAAAAACTATTGAAAACTAATCGTCTATTAGTTTTCAATAGTTTCGCATTCTACATTATGAAGCTGTTTGTGATAATAAAAACCTCGGTGATTTCCAAAGCTCCGCCCATTTTTTAAAGGCCGTTATAACAATGATTAACCCTAAAATTAACATAATTACTGACAAAATACCATTTAATACATTGTAACCAGCAGCTGCTGTATTCCAATATACATTTTTAACCATCCAATAGCCGGCTACGTTTACAGTTACATATAAATATGCCAATGGGATGAAGCATGTTAAGGCGTAGATTCTCTTATCTGCAACCTTCAATACCATAGTTACACCACATACTAAACCAATGGCTGCCATTAACTGATTCGAAACGCCGAATAATACCCAGATCGAACTGATATCTCCTGAATACAGTAAATAGCCCCACATAAAGCATGCAAGTGCACTTGCAAAGATTGTACCTGGAAGCCAATTTGTACGCTTCAATGGCTTATAAACATTGCCGCCAAAATCTTGAATTAAATAACGTGCTACACGTGTTCCTGCATCAATAGCCGTCAAAATAAAGACCGCTTCAAACATGATAACGAATTGATAGAAATAGGAAGACATGTTAGCAAACCAAGGAATTCCCGTGAAAATATCAGTCATGCCAACAGCTAAAGTTACAGCTCCACCTGTACGCCCTTCTAAATCCATACCAATACTTTGTGCTAAGGCGTGTAAATGAACTGGCTCCATCCCTAATGTAGCAAAAACTGCTGGTGCTGAGTTAATCGCAAAATAATCTGCTGGATGAAGGGCAGTTGCCGCAATTAAAGCCATTACACCTACTAAAGATTCTACAAGCATGGCACCAAAGCCTACGATGCGAATATCTTCCCAACGATCAATCATTTTTGGAGTTGTCCCAGAGCCCACAAAAGCATGGAAGCCCGAAATTGCTCCACAGGCAATTGTAATGGATACAAACGGCCAGACAGGTCCAGCAATGACAGGTCCACCGCCATGAATAAACTCCGTAAGTGGTGGGAATTGAATGCTTGGGTTAACGAAAAAGACCCCTAAAATTAAGGCAATAAATACCCCAATTTTCATGAAACTACTTAAATAATCACGCGGCGCTAATAACAGCCAAACAGGTAATGCTGCCGCAAAGAATGCATAGATAGGTAGAATAATAGCTAAAGTATCACGATCAAACGTTAAAAAATCACCAAATGCTGTTCCTTGAATCATTGGCCCAACAAATACACCGATCAGCAGCAAAATAAACCCTATTGTCGAAGTCACCAGTAAATTTCCTGTTTTACGATAGGCAATACCAACAAGCATCGCTATTGGAATCGTAATGCCTACCGCAAAAGTTCCCCATGGATTTCGCTCCAATGCACCGAGGACAACCATTGATAGCCCGGCCATTGTGATTGTAATAATGAAAAGCATGGCAAGACCTGTACAGAATCCAGCGACAGGACCTAGCTCCTCCTTCATTACTTCTGAGAGCGACTTTCCACCGTGACGCATAGAAGCAAATAACACAACAGCATCATGGACAGCACCACCGATAACCGCACCAATTAACAGCCAAAGGAGCCCTGGCAAATAACCAAATTGTGCTGCTAAAATTGGTCCAACTAACGGTCCAGCGGCTGCAATCGCTGCAAAATGATGCCCAAATGTTACCCATTTATTCGTCGGAACATAGTCTTTACCATCTTCCAAAGCGTGTGCGGGGGTGGGTGTATCATCTTTAATCTTTAATACTTTCTTTGTGAAAAATATGCCATACAAACGATAAGCAATCATCAGTATACATATGGAGCCTATCACAATTGTAATCGCATTCATTTTAACACTCCCTTTACTTTTTCCACATCATAGCAAATGAATAATACAATTATTCGTTAAATTCACTGAAATGTCAGAAATTAAAGTTAAAAGGAAGTTTTCTACTGTTGAAATGCATTTATTTCGATAGCTGAAAGATTTTCCGTACATCCTTCATATAAAGTCTACTGACAGGTATCGAATGCCTATTATGCAAAATCAAATTGTATTTCGAGCTGCTCCAAGGCTCCAGTTCTACAATATGTTCTAAATTGACGATAAACGCCCGATGTACACGCACAAAACCTTTTAAAGTGAGTTTTTTCTCCAGAATGGCTAAAGACTCTGAAGCAAAATATCTCCCTTTCTCAGTGACAACAATCGTCTTACTATCTTCAGACGTACAATATAAAATGTCCTGTATTTTAATAAGTAAAATTCGATCATTCACATATACTGTTAATTTATCAAGCCTGTCCAATTGGAAATGCTTTAATTCTTCCAACGTTTTTTCCTGTGTCACGTTTCTTTTGGCCACTAACTTTTCCACAGCATTCAGTACACGCTCTGGCTCAAAAGGCTTCAAAATATAATCAAAGGCGTTCACTTCGAACGCTTGCAAAGCATATTCATCATAAGCTGTCGCAAAAATGATTTCAGGCTTATGGATACTTTGCTGCAATTGTTTTGCCAGTTCAAGACCATTGTTGACACCAAGCTGAATATCTAAAAACACACAATCAACTTGCTCAAACCTTGGATTCTTCAATAAATCCTCCAGATCCTCCGATTCACCATTCACCTCAACTAGCTTTGTTTGCTCTAGTAAATAGCGTAACTCAGCCCTTGCTAACGGTTCATCATCTACAATATAAACATTTAACATCTATCTACTCCCATCTTGTTGCTTTTAAAGGTAGCTGTATCAAAATTTTTGTGCCAACATCCAGCGTACTTGAAATATGAAAATCTGCTTCTGTTCCATAGATTTCATGAATACGCTGATAAATATTCCATAAAGCTGTCCCTGTTCCTTGTTCGGATTGCATGATCGTTTTGCCAAGCTGTTTGACCTGCTCTTTTCTCATCCCGCAGCCATTATCCTCCGTTAACAGAAGTAGCTTATTATTAATTTGTTGTACTTTGACATTAATTTTGCCTTCCTTACGATTTTTAAAGGCATGGGAAATGGCATTTTCGACAAGTGGCTGTAAGGTAAATGGGGGAATTTGTACGTCAAAAAGCGATTCATCCAGTTGAAATTGCACATCATAACGATTCGGAAATCTTGTTTGCTCTATCGACAAATAGGCCTCTACATGGTCGATCTCATTTTTTAATGGTATCAACATTTGACGGGCTCCCTGCAAATTACTCCTAAAAAATGTACTAAGCTTTAGCAATAATACCCTAGCTTCATCTGCATCCGTTCGTATCAAGCTTGAAATGGTATTGAGACTATTAAAAAAGAAATGTGGGTGTACCTGTGCTTGTAGCGCTTTAATTTCGGCATCCTTTAATAACTTTCTTTGTTGCTCAATTTCAGCATATTCGAGCTGTGAGGAAAATAGTCGGCTTAGGCCCTCAGCAAGCTCCTTCTTTACTCCTGTTAACGAAGTAGCATTTATAAAATATAGTTTTAGGCTACCTACCGTTTTATGCTGAACTTTTAATGGTAAGACAATTGCAGCACTTAACGGACATCCTTCATGTGGACAATTGATTTCTTTAGCAGAAGTAGCTGTAATAATACGCCCTTCTACTAATACACGCTTTGTTAAAGAGGTCATTATTTCTCGATGAATTAAATGATGATCCTCCCCTACTCCAACATGTGCTAAAACCCCTTTTTTATCAGTAATCGCAACTGCATCAACCTTTATTTCTCTTTTTATGATTTCTGCAACCGTTTGGCACGATTCTTCATTTAATCCTTTGCGGAAATGTTCAATTGTTTGTTGAGCAATTGAAAATGCTTGATGTGTTTGTATTGCTTTGGTGCGCTCTTCTTCATCAATAAAGGTTTTAATAATAATGAAAAATAAGAAAATCCCAAAGGCATTCATCATGATCATTGGTAGCGCAATTAAAGACACCAATTGCAACGCTTGTTCAAATGGCTTTGCGACTACTAAAATAACAATCATTTGTATAGTTTCTGCACAGATTCCAATCACAACAGCTTTTTTATAGGAAAAGGTTTGGCGTATTTTTAATTGCTTACTTAATCCCCCTGTTATAAACCCAGCTAGTATTGTCGAAACCCCACAGGCAACTGCTGTAAAACCTCCAAGGCTGATACGGTGAATTCCTGCTATAAGGCCTACACTTACACCAACAAGTGGCCCGCCAAAAATACCGGAAATGGCCACGCCAATTAGCCTCGTATTGGCAATAGCCTCCTCTGCATTTATCGTGCTATGTATCATTTTATTCAAAGGATGAATGCTGCCACTTTCGATTTTTATCCCTGTGTAGCTACTAACAATACTTAATGCACTGAAAATCACAATAAGCCAGATTTTTTCTTTACTCCCTTGATCCTGAAATAGCATCCCTCGGAAAAGGTGCCATCTTGACATTAAAAAGGCAAACACGATGATTAGCCCTACTCGCTCAAGCATAAACAAAAATAGTTCCATCATAGGTCTCCTCCTCTGTCACTTTATTTTTTAAAGAACAATCGATAGGATGAATAACCAAATACGTCCCCTGGATTAATACCATCGATCCCCTGTAATTGGTGCTTTTCAAATTGATTGGATGCCATTTCCCTTAACATAACGGAAGTCATTTCATCTTGTGCAAGCTCCTTTGGATATATCCATTTTGCTTCTAATAATTCATTTTCCTGAATACAAATCTTTTGCTGCTCATCTTTCATTCGACAATAAAATATCGCCATATTATCACTGATTTCACCACGAATAACACCCGTTCGAAAACCGATTAAGCCAGATACGTAGCAATCGATACCTGTTTCTTCCTTTAATTCGCGGACAACAGCTTCATCTACAGTTTCACCCGCATCGACAAAACCGGCTGGCAATGACCATCGTCCCTTTAAACCGCTATAAGCTTTTTTGACAACGAGCCATTGACCAAGCTCATTTACAGTAACCCCTGCAACCCCTAGCCAAACTTTTCCTCTATCTTTTTTCATAACACTCACCCCTATATCGTTATTATAACTGCTTGTTTTCTATGTATAGAAGTATTAGTTCAGAATTTTTTCGTCAATCCAAACTCTTAGTACCAAAATACGTATATGAACCAATTTTGTGAATATGTTACACTAAATAAAAGACTGCATATTCTTTCATTCGCAAAGGAGGAGGTTTATGTTAAACGAACTATCACCTAGGGCAAAGTTTTTTCTTTTGGCGATAGCGCTGTTTTTAGTATCTCCCATCATTGTTTTCATGTTGCCATTTGCTATTTCGCAGACGTTCTATTTTAGTAGAGAAAATATTGTTTTAATCACACTAACAAAAAACTTTGTTATGCTTTCTCTCGCACTTGGGCTAATGATTATAACGGTGATTATGCTTGGATTCAAAAGAAATAAATACACTTATTCGATTACGGTCATAACAATCGCGAGTAGTCTGGTATTAGGCTACTTTTCTCTTTTAAGTTATATTGCTATACAGAAAACACAAATTGTTTTCCAAGAATTTCATCATCAAATCACATATGAATGGCAGGATATTAAGGAAGTCATTTATGAATATGAAATAGGAACAGTAGGCACTTATTATTTCCAAACAAAAAATAATGAAAAGTTTGTCATTGAAGAAAACGCGCAATTTGGTACTGAAGAAAAAAGTGCCATATACCGTTTAGCATATGAAAATGGAGCTTTATTTGTAGAGCAAGAGAAGGTTGAATAACTTTTATGGAGTCCATATAGGAAAAACAATTGCTTATTTTTGATTTCTAACCAAACTTTTCCTCTACAATTGTTCTTAATTTTAGACTTTTTAACATTAAATATTATCGCCACATTAAAAAGCCTCTTTCGTATAGTAGTACGCGAGAGGCTTTTAGCTTTTTTCATAGCAGTATTTGGTCTACTGTTAAAAATAGTTTATTACTTTTTTATTCATACGCTATTTTAGGATTTGTTTGCATCACTAAATCAAAAAATCTTATGCTTCCAAATACCCATTCCAATTAAGCATTAATATTTTTTTTAAGTTCGTCACTTGATCTTCGCCTATAGTATTGATCAGTTGTTGTTCAATTTCAGCTTTATAATGTTCGTTCTTTTCAAAACAGTCTTGACCAAATTCAGTCATATGAATGGCTTTATGTTTTTTACTATGTTCGACATTTATGACCTTCACCAAACCTTTTGCTTCCAAACTTTTAATAAATTTATGAGTTGCTTGTCTTGTAAAATCAACATCCTTAGCAACATCAGAAATCATAGGTTGTTTTTTATAAACCATCCCTAAAATACACCATTCTGAGTTTGAAATATAAATATTATTATGTTTATTCCACTTCTCTTCAGCAAGTCGTCGAAGTAGTTCGTGACGTTCGCTTAATAAATCAATTACATCTCGATTCTGCAATTCGTCCTTCAACTAGTTCACCTTCATTCCATATTTTTCGTTATTACTATACAAAAAAACGACAGCAATCGTCAATCAAGTTGACAAAATTCTTTTAATTGCTTATAATGAATTTAGTCAACCAAGTTGACAATATAGTTTGTTGGAGGGAATATACATGTACAATGTTGGCGATGTAGTCATTTATTCATCACACGGACTTTGTTCTATTGAAGATATTTGTGAACAAACCTTTAACGACATTACTAAAACTTATTACGTTTTAAAACCACAAAATGAACCACAATTATTCATCCGTATCCCTGTTGACAACTCCCAAAAACGGCTTAGAGACATTATTAAAAAAGAAGAAGCACTCAATATTTTACATTCATTCACATCACCTGGCGTGGAATGGATTGAACAAAGTACTCATCGATTGAGATTTCATCTAGAAATAATTAAATCCGGTAATCGCCAAAAACAAGCAAACCTGTTAAACACATTGTTACGAAAAAAACTCGAATATAGCGCTACTGAAAAAAAATTCCCTAACCAAGAAGAGAAATTACTGAAATCTTTACAAGATACCATTTTTTCAGAGTTCTCCATAGCTCTTAATAAATCATCGGATGAAATTTATGAATATGTATTAACACAGCTTCACTAACTGTGAATTGTTGGTACATTAATAAGGCCACGATTAAAAATAATCGTGGCTTATTTCTTATTAAAAAAGAAATATAAATTCCATATATTACTTTAAAAACTTATATATTTTGTGGTCTTTCGAAAATTATTTCATAGTAAGTACCCATTGCTACTCCAGAAATAAAATCAGGAGTTAAGATTTGAATTTACACGTACTCCTTTTATATTTATGCATCAATCCACTCAATATAAAAAATTAGTAACTATTTTTTACTATACTTAGAAAGTATTTTCCTCCGACCATTTCATTTGTTTCTTTGCCATCATACAATTTCTTCAAGAGTGTTGCCTATATGCATCACTTTATATTTTATCAATATCATAACCCCATCAATATACACCAAGGACAATCCAAAAACAGAAAAAGCATATTTGATACACAAAAGAGAATATGTTAGTTTTATTAACAAGATACTTTCAATTTCGCACCACTAGCTCGATAGTTATTAGACGAAAATACAAATTATGTTGCACATTTGCATCTCTATGAAGAAAGGAGGCTTTCCATGGAACATGCTATGAAGTTACAACCGATTGGAGTTTTCCCTAGTGATACGACTACCCTAGTGCATCTCTTAAATACAATGACAACTCAATCATATCATTATGGTATCATTATTGGGCGTTTCGGAAAATTAGAAGGCTTCTTTAACGCAATGGACCTATTACAATATTGCATGAAGATTGGAATTGATTATATAGAAGATATTGATCAATTAAAGGCATTTACACGTATGATTCATAAACAATTTACTGTCCTTACACATATTCCATCTACTGAATATGAATGGCCGATAGATACACATTTACTCATTATTAAGCACGATAATAAATATATAGGATGCATCGATAAAGCAACCTTTTATGAAGCTGTTGCACAAGCGCATCAGTTTCAATTAAAACATTATAAGACCGTTTTTCAAGCCGTACCGAGCGGCATAATGGCGGTCGATATTCAAGGTAATATCACGATGATGAATCAAGCAGGTGAAAAAATCTCTGGTGTCCCACTTGAAAAAGCAATTGGTCGCTTTATTACTGACGTGGTTCCACCAAAAGGATTGCTACAAGTACTTCAAACAGGACAGGGACAAGTAGAAAAATATAAGGTGCGCAAACGTTGGTACATTTCTCACCGTGAACCAATTTTTGATGGCAAACAGCTTGTTGGAGCTGTTGGTGTATTTGAGGACATTTCAAAAATGGAATCCCTCACCTCTGAATTAGAAACGTACCGGCAACTAGTCCGTGAAAATGAAATGCTACTGGAAACGAGTGATCATGGCATTGCCATTATGAATCCAGCCGGAGATATTCTGCGTCAGAATGCTTTATTTCATCAATTCTATGTATCTATTATGTATGAAGAGTCACAACGTGTTAGATTTTCTCATGCACTGCAAGAAATAATACAAAATAAAAAAATACAAAATACCATTCGCATGACAAATCGGCATCAACAAGTACTAGATTTTCATTTTTCTATTATCGTCAATCAAGAGCAAAATTCAATTGATCGTATCGTTATACGTATTTCCAATATTACGACAATGTCTCACCATCTAAAAAAAATGAAAGCACTTCAGCAGCAGCTTCATCATGTTTTTACTTTAAAAAATGAATTAATTGTTCAGTATCCGCCAGAGCTTATGAACAAAATTAAACAAATTGCTAAAGTAAGTTCCTCTGTCTTGATTAAAGGAGAAATCGGCTCAGGTCGTTCAACATTAGCTAAACAAATTGTGTTGAATAGTGAACGTAAAAAGGCACCCTTTATCGAGATTGATTGCCGAACAAAAACAAAAGATGAATTGGAGCATTTATTATTTTCTACTTCAATTGAAGGTTATTATTTATTTTCTCTCGCTACAAATGGTACGTTATACTTCAAAAATATTGATTATTTACCTTTTACGTTACAAGAAAGACTTGCTTCCCTCATAGAACAACAGAGTTCCACCATAAATATTCGAATCATGGCCTCCATTAGTTTGGATGTTTCCTTTGATTCAACACCAAATTTCAGCGAAAAACTTTATTATTTGATTAATTCCATTACGTTTCATGTATCGTCAATAGCTGAACGATCAGAAGAAGCAAAAGCAATTATTCAACATTTTATTCATCTCCTAAACGAAAAACATAATCGTTCTATTACATTAACTGCAGATGCGATTCAATTTCTATTGCGGCAACAATGGGCAGAAAACTTCACAGAAATTTTCTCATTATTAGAACAGCATGTTTTATCATCTAACCGAATCCTTCTTCATGCTTTTCATATTAAACAATTACTAGCTGTTCAAGAGGACATAAGCAAAAAGCCGATTATCGTAAATGATATTTTACCGCTAAAAACGGCCGTGAAAGAGCTAGAAAAAGAACTGCTTCTTTTACTAAACGAAAAAAATATTTCCTATCGTCAAATGGCGAAAATCCTAGACGTTAATCCCTCTACTATTGTCAGAAAAATCAAAAATATAAAGGAGTGAAGTGCATGGTTAACTCAATCTCTATTATCGGTGCAGGCATTATGGGAAGAGGTATCGCCTATACCGCCGCAATTAGCGGGTACACGGTAACATTGCATGATATTTCTACCACTAGCTTACAAAGAGCCCAACAAGAAATAGAACAAATAGCAAGACAAAGCATGACTAAAGGATTTATCTCAACACAGCAACAACAAGCAGTGGAGCAAATTCAATATACGACTTCTATCGAACAAGCTGCTACTAATGCTGAACTCGTGATAGAAGCTGTCGTTGAACGTATTGAGGTTAAAACTACGATTTTTAAACAACTCGATACACTTTGCCCACCTGAGACCATTTTAGCAACGAATACATCATCACTTAGCCCAACGGAAATTGGTTGTCAAACAAACAGGCCACATAAAGTGCTTGCTATGCATTTCTTTAATCCGGTACACAAAATGAAGCTTATTGAAATCATCCGCGGTCTCGATACATCCGATGAAACCGTTAAAACTATTAAACAAATTGCTAAACAAATGCAAAAAGAGTCAGTTGAAGTTCATGAATTTCCCGGATTTGTTACTTCCCGCATGAATGCTCTTATTGGGAATGAAGCAATGAACATGCTGATGGAAGGCGTAGCATCTGCTGAGGATATCGATAAAGCAATCAAGCTAGGGCTCAACCATCCTATGGGTCCCCTTGAAATGGGTGATTTAGTCGGACTAGACACAAGATTACGCACACTAGAGTATTTACACAAAACACTTGGTGAAAAATATCGCCCAAGCCCGATATTAGTAAAATATGTAAAGGCTGGTCGCTTAGGCAGAAAAACAGGTAAAGGATTTTATAACTATGAGGAGTGTGAACAACATGCTAACACTTGATTATATTCATCTTTCAATCGTTCAACAGATTGGCTATATAACGCTCAATCGACCAGAAGTACTCAATGCACTGGATGAAAAAATGGTAAAAGAATTGCAAGAAGCTTTTACGTACTTAGAAAAAGAATCGGCCATCCACATCATTATTGTACAAGGAGCTGAAGGGAAGGCTTTCGCTGCTGGCGCCGATATTAAATCATTAGAAAAACGAACATCTTTAGATGGTTTAGTCCTAGGCATGCAAGGTGTATACAATCAAATCGAACAGAGCACTAAGGTGACTATTGCTGTTATTAATGGTTTCGCACTCGGCGGTGGCTGCGAATTGGCACTCGCTTGTGACATACGCATCGCAACGGAAAAGGCGAAATTCGGATTACCTGAACTCAGTTTAGGGATTTTACCTGGTGCGGGTGGTACCCA
Source organism: Lysinibacillus sp. NPDC097231 (assembly GCF_044761885.1). NCBI lineage: Bacteria > Bacillati > Bacillota > Bacilli > Caryophanales > Bacillaceae > Lysinibacillus > Lysinibacillus sp. NPDC097231. Next base: position 47,482 of record NZ_JBIWDH010000009.1, read on the forward strand.
AAGACTTGCACGCATTATCGGTAAAGGACGTGCGCTCGATCTTATCCTCACAGGAAGAATGGTTTCAGGTGAAGAAGCACAGCAAATCGGAATCGCAACCTATTACTGTCAAGAAGCACAGCTAGAACAACAGATACAAGAAATTACCGAAGCTATTTTGAAAAAGAGTCCCATCGCTATACATCTTGCTAAACAAACTGTACACCATGGCTTTGATGTAGATATGCAGACTGCACAATGGATGGAGAAGTTAGCTATTTCCCTGCTCTTCGGTACAGAAGATAAAGCAGAAGGAACACGAGCATTTATCGAAAAACGACCGGCAAACTTCACAAATAAATAGAGGAGGGTTATATGATGAATTTTTCATTTAGTCAGGATACCTTAGCGTTAAAGGGCTTAGTACAAAAGTTTATTCGGGATGAAGTAGAACCATTTGCAAATCAAATCGAAGACCAAAATACGATTCCCCCACACCTTGTAGAAATGGCAAAAAAAATGGGCCTATTTGGTTTAAGTATTCCTGAAGAATATGGTGGGCTTGGACTTGATATGGTCAGTAAATGTGCCATATTAGAGGAATTAGCGAAAACACATAACGGATTTACTACATTAATTTCTTGTCATATTGGTATTGGCTCTGTTGGCATCGTGGAGTTCGGCTCCCCTTCTCAAAAAGAAAAATATTTACCACGCATGGCAACTGGTGAATGGATTGGTGCATTTGCCTTAACTGAACCATCTGCTGGTTCAAACGCAGCAAATTTAAAAACGACAGCTGTGCGCAAAGGCGAAAAGTATATTTTAAATGGCTCCAAGCATTATATTACAAATGCACACGACGCCCATGTCTTTACGGTCATGGCGGTGACAGATCCAACGAAAGGCGCAAAGGGAATTAGCTCGTTTATCGTAGAAAAAGGAATGCCCGGTTTTGAAATTGGTGCACCCGAAAAGAAACTTGGATTACGCGGCTCAAACTCAGCTGAGCTATTTTTTGAAAATGTTGAAATCCCGGCTAAAAACTTACTTGGATTAGAAGGGGCCGGGTACGTAAATGCGTTGAAAATTTTAGCAAATGGGCGAGCAGGTATGGCTGCTCGTTGCTTAGGCTCTTCCGAAAAACTATTAGAGCATTCCATGCAACATACAGCAGAACGTGAGCAATTTGATCAACCTATTTTCAACTTTCAGGCAATCCAGCATATGTTGGCTGATATAGCGATGCAAATAGAAGCATTGCGCGCTTTGACATATCGCGTTGCTTGGATGGTCGATCAAGGAGAACGTGTTGTAAAAGAAGCAGCAATAGCAAAATTATTCGGTTCTGAAGTATATAACCGTATTGCTGATACAGCACTACAAATTCATGGTGGGCTTGGTTATATGAAAGACTATCCAATTGAACGCTACTTCCGCGATGCCCGTATCACACGCATTTACGAAGGGACTTCTGAAATCCAACGTAATATTATCGCTTCCGAGTTGGGACGTGAATATAGCAACAAAAAAGGCGTGAATGTATGAGAGATGTGTATATTGTCGATGCAGTCCGCACACCCATTGGCAAAATCGGGGGTGCCTTTAAAGAAATAGGAGCTGACAAGCTAGCAGCACATGTGATACAAGGACTTCTCAATAGACAGCCATCCCCTATTCAAGTCGATGAAGTCATTTTAGGTCAGGCTAGGCAAAGCGGTGAAGCGGCAAATATTGCACGTGTGGCATCGTTACGTGCCAATATTCCAATTGAAACTACTGCTTATACTGTTCACCGTCAATGTGGATCTGGTTTACAAGCAGTAAATAATGCCGTACAGCAAATCGCACTTGGTCTAAACGACGTCATTATTGCCGGTGGCACAGAAAGCTTAAGTACAGCTCCATTTTACTTAAGTCAAGCCCGTTACGGATTGGGTGTAGGGAATGTTGTTTTATATGACTCTAATACGGAGAGCCAAGTCAATTCGCAACCAACTGACATATACGGGCATATCACCATGGGTTTAACAGCTGAAAACTTAGCTGAAAAATATCATATTTCTCGAGAAGCACAGGATGCATTTTCTTTACGTAGCCAAGAGCTTGCACTAGCAGCAATCGAAAACAAGCTATTTCACGATGAAATCATTCCATATGAAATAAAAACAAAAAAATCGACGACAATCATCGATACAGATGAACATCCGCGTCAAACTTCCCTTGAACAATTAGCAAAACTAAAGCCTGTATTCAAAGAGGACGGAACCATATCAGCAGGCAGTTCAAGTGGTCGAAATGATGGTGCCTCTGCCCTTTTACTTATGAGTGAAGAAAAGGTAAAAAAGTATGACTTAACACCAAAAGCAAAAATTATTGCACAAGCAGTCGCTGGCGTAGCACCGGAAATCATGGGTATTGGGCCTGTACCAGCCACAGAAAAGGCACTTGCTCAGGCAAATTTAACACTTGATGATATTGATTTAATTGAACTCAATGAAGCGTTTGCTGCTCAAGCTCTTGCTGTCATTCAAGAAGGAAAATTTAAAATAGAAAAAGTGAATGTTAATGGTGGCGCTATTGCATTCGGTCATCCTATCGGTGCAACAGGGGCTATTATCTTAACAAAGCTTGTCTATGAATTACAGCGACGTAATGGTAGGTATGGTCTCGCTACGCTTTGTATTGGCGGTGGACAGGGCATTACAACTATTATCGAAAACTACACATTTAATTCCTAGGAGGAGGATTTCGCCTATGCTAAATTTTGAATTTACTGATGAACAAGAGCAATTCCGTAAAATTTTACAGGCCTTCGCAAAGGAAGAGTTATTACCACACTATACAAAATGGGATCGTGAGGGCATCACACCCCGACATCTTTGGAAAAAGCTTGGTGATTTAGGGGTTACAGGGCTTCGTATTCCCGAACAATATGGTGGTGTCGGAGCAGATTGTATCACAACAGGCATTGCAGCAGAAGAGATTGGGCGTGGTGATTTTAACTTAACATACTCCGTTATGTTAAATGGTCTAATCGGGGAAATTCTTACCCAACACGCAAGTGAGGAAATAAAAAATGAATGGTTACCACAAATTGCAAGTGGTGAAAAAATTGTTGGCATTGCTATTACAGAACCTGCTGCAGGAACAGATGCTGGAGGCATCACGTCGACGGCACGCCATGAAGGCAATGAATATGTATTAAACGGTGAAAAATCTGGCATTAGTGTTGCTACATGTGGAGATGCTTTCATCGTCTTTGCTAAAACGAATCCTTCGCTCGGAAATCGGGGAATTAGTGCATTCCTTGTACCATCTAATGTCGATGGATTTGAAGCTAAAGGCTATGAAGATATGGGGAATATCCCTATTGGACGCGGCTCGATTTATATGCACGATCTACGCATTCCAGGAACAAACCTAATTGGGCAAGAAAATCAAGGATTCTCACAAGTAATGAACGGCTTCGACTTAAGTCGGTTACTTATTGGTTTACAATGTGTTGGCGCCGCGATGCAAAGTATTGATGAAACAATTGAACACGTAAAAATTCGGCACTCATTCGGGCGCCCCTTAGCCACATATCAAGCTGTTTCGTTCCCTATTGTGACACATCATACACAACTGGAACTCATTAAATGGCAAGCTTACCGTGGATTATGGTTACGCGACCAAGGGCAAAAACATTCAAAAGAAGCTTCGAGTGTGAAATGGCTTGGTCCAAAATACAGCGTAGAGGCTATTCATGAATGCCTTCTGCTGAATGGACACTATGCATATACAAAAGAGTTGCCGTTAGAGCAACGATTGCGTGATGTAATTGGCTTAGAAATCGGGGACGGTACAGCACAAGCAAATCAAATGGTTATTGCAAAAGATATTATCGGAAAAGAATTCCGTACACATCAAACTCAAACAGTTTAGGGGGAATGAAAATGGAAATTTCAAATCCGCTTGTTGGCACTCACCAGCAAATAGAACTGACTGATATTTTATACAAAAAAGAAAAAGGTATTGCCACAATCACCATCAATCGTCCAGAAGTGTATAACGCATTTCGTGGGGAAACGGTACAGCAACTCATTTGGGCATTTCGTGAAGCTTGGGACGATAATCACATTGGGGCCGTCATTTTAACAGGTACAGGCGAAAAAGCATTTTGTGTGGGTGGAGACCAAAAATCAAAAGGTTCGGAGGGAGGTTATAACTACAATGGTGGATTAGGTGGCGGCATTGGCTTAGAAATTGAAGCGCTCCATCAAGTCATTCGCAATATACCAAAACCAGTTATAGCTGCAGTAAACGGTTTTGCAATCGGTGGCGGGCACGTTTTACACGTGATTTGTGATTTAACAATTGCTGTAGATACTGCGAAATTTGGACAAAGTGGTCCCAAGGTAGGTAGCTACGATGCAGGATTTGGCTCTGCTTATTTAGCTCGCATTGTTGGCGAGAAAAAAGCACGTGAAATTTGGTATTTATGCGAGCAATATACAGCTCAAGAATGCAAAGAAATGGGCTTAGTCAATAAAATCGTACCAGCAGCACAATTAATGGAGGCTGCTTATGAATGGGCACAAAAATTACTTGAAAAGAGCCCAACTGCCTTAAAGATGCTGAAATATTCTTTTAATGCAGATAGCGCTAATATTCAAGGCATTTCACAGCTTGCCATGGGTAGTTTAGCCATGTTCTATAATACCGAGGAATCCAATGAGGGGAAAGAAGCATTTTTAGAAAAGCGTCCAGTCGATTTCAATAAATTCCGTGTATAGAATAGGAGGCATTTTGAATGAAACAACTGCAAACGACGTTAACAAAGGAATATGTAGAAAAGTATCAATCTATTTGGCCACAAAAAACGATAATTGACTATCTAAATGATGCCGTAACAAAACATCCAAATAAAGTCGCTATCATTGATCGCAAAAGTCGCTATACTTATCAGGAACTTTCAAACATGGTGAACCGTGTAGCACTAGGGCTACAACAATTAGGCGTAGAAAAAGGTGATGTAGTGTCATTACAACTACCTAATTGGAATGAATTCATCATTTTACATTACGCTATTACACGACTCGGTGCCATTACAAATCCTTTAATTCCCATTTATCGTGAGCGCGAGATTAGTTATATGGTTAGAGCAGTAGAATCAAAAGTTATCATTATTCCAGATACATTCCGCGACTTCAATTATGTAAAGATGTATGAAAATTTACGCCATCAATGGCCAGCTGTTAAGCATATACTTGTCATCGGCAACAGTGTTTCAGAAAATATGAAATCTATTGACTTCTTGTTTAATACAGCTTGGGAGGAGCAAATCGATGTTGCACTTCTCGACACCATTGAGCATCATCCAGATGACGTAACAGAAATTATTTTCACTTCAGGTACTACTGGTACGCCAAAAGGTGTCATGCATACGCATAACACACTTTGTGTCTCTACAAACTGGTGGATTGAACGTTTACGTTTAACTAGTGACGATGTGTTCTTTATGGCCTCTACGTTTGCACATCAAACAGGCTTTGGTTATGGTGTACGTTTACCCACTCATTATGCTGGTACAGCTGTTTATCAAGATATTTGGAACACGAAGGAATTTTTAGGACTTATAGAAAAGGAGAAAATTACATTTACAGCAGGCGCTACACCATTTTTACAGGATACCGTGTATTCACCTTATATTAAAGATTACGACCTTTCTTCATTCCGGGCATTCATTGCATTAGGTGCCCCTATTCCGCGAGCACTTGTAAAACAAGCCAAGGAAATTGTAAACTTTAGTATTTTATCTGGTTGGGGGCAAACAGAAAATGGTCTAGTGACACTCACTAAACTCGATGATTCAGACAATAAGTTAACGAATACGGACGGAGTGGCCCTCCCTAACATGAGGGTAACTGTAGTTGATACAGATTTCAATGAAGTCCCACCAAATGTAGAAGGCAACTTATTGTGTAAAGGTCCTGCCCTATTCGTTGGCTACTTAAACCAATTAGACATTACTCAAAACGAATTTATAGATGGCTGGTTTATCACGGGAGATCGTGCCGTCATGGACGAGGGTGGCTATATTCGTATCTCCGGTCGTAACAAAGATGTTATCATCCGTGGCGGTGAAAATATCCCAGTTGCCTATATTGAAAATATTTTATATGAACATCCAGATGTGTTTGCTGCACAACTTGTAGCAATGCCAGACCCACGTCTTCAGGAAAAAGCCTGCGCGTTCATCTGTATGAAACCTAACACAACACCTTTAACGATGGAATCGATGCAAGCCTTTTTACATCAAAAAGGAGTGGCAAAACCATACTGGCCTGAACATCTAGAATTGCTAGAAGATTTCCCTCGTACAGCGAGCGGTAAAATTCAAAAATTTAAACTACGTGAAATGGTGGCTCAACAAGCACCACTTTCATAAGGGGGATTGAGAAATGACAAATCAAGTAGCATTTATTACAGGAGCTGGAAGTGGCATTGGGCGTCAAATTGCGATAACTCTAGCAGCGAAAAAATTTGATGTGATTGTAGCGGATATTAACGAGGCAAATGCTGAGCAAACTGTAACTTTTATTCAAGAACAGCATGGGCATGCTATTGCTATTTACTGCGATGTGACACGGCTAGAAAGTGTAGAAGAGGCGGTAAGTAAGAGCATTGAGCAGTTAGGTAAAATAGATGTGTTAGTCAACAATGCAGGCTGGGATAAAATTGAGCCCTTTTTAAAAAGTGAACCAACTACATGGGAAACCATTATCAACATCAACTTAATGGGGCAAATTCATACATGTAAAACGATTTTACCAATTATGATTGAAAACGGTTTTGGCAAGATAGTCAATGTAGCATCGGACTCAGGACGTGTTGGATCGAGCGGTGAAGCTGTATATTCCGCTGCGAAAGGCGGTGTTATTGCGTTTACAAAAACACTTGCACGTGAAATGGCCCGTCATAAGATTAATGTAAACTGTATAGCTCCTGGTCCGGCCGATACGCCACTGTTTAAGGAAATTAGCGAGTACAATGCAGGCATTGCAGAAGCATTAGTAAAGGCTATTCCATTTCGTCGCTTAGCGCAACCAGAAGATATCGCTAACGCAGTAGCCTTCTTGGCATCAACTGAAGCAGAGTACATTACAGGTCAAACGCTATCAGTAAATGGCGGCTTAGCTATGGTATAGAAATAACAGGGGTTACGCTTTGTGACTCCTGTTTTCTTAAGGGGGTATAAGAAATGGAACAAGTTATTTTAGTCACCGGAGCATCTGATCGTGTTGGACGTGCTATCGCTTTACAAGTAGCATCTCAAGGCGCTACCGTTGCAGTTCACTATCATCATTCGAAAGAAAAAGCACAAGAAACGGTCAGACAAATTACTACGTTAGGTGGGAGAGCTAAAAGTTTCCAATCAAACATTGGCATTTTAGAAGATGTTCAGCGGCTACAACAAGAGATTACAGCTTCTCTTGGATCTGTGACGGCCATCGTGAATAATGCCGCGTTTACACAAATGAAATCATTTTTTGATTATAAACCAAATGAATGGCAGCAAGAGCTAGATGTATGTTTAAACGGTGTTATCCATTTAGCTTATGTATTTTTACCACAAATGAAGGAAATCAATAAGGGTAAATTTATAACATTAATCGGTGATTCCGCTCGTACAGGCGATCGCAAACTCATTATTTCTGCTGCTGCCAGAAGCGGTGTTATTAGTTTAATGAAATCTCTAGCACAAGAAATTGGTCGCTATCAAATCCAATGCAATACGATTTCAATTGGTTTACTAGATCAAGGTGACTTACATTTTTCTCCCGATGTTCAAAAGCAGATATTAAAGGGCTATCCGTTACAACGCTTAGGAACAGTAGATGATGTCACAGGGGTAGTCGCCTTTTTACTAAGTGACGCAGCTAATTGGATAACAGGTCAAGTGTTATCTGTTAACGGTGGACACTCGATGCTTAGTTAATTTTACGCGAAAGCGAAAACTCACGTATCGTAATTGTTGATTAGCCAAACTCGATGGAGTTTTCGCTTTGTGTAAGAAAATATCTTTCTTACATGGTAATTGAAGAACGTATTATATTTAAGATAATAGTTCAAACAGATTTATATTTTAAAAGACCGATATTTCTTAAGCATTTATAATACATAAAGATGTAAGAGAGGTAATTTTATGATTTTTTCACTAAACAAAACTTACCCCACCATCAGCAATGATATTTTGTCCCGTTATATAAGTTGCCTCATCAGACATTAACCATGTCACGACTGCCGCTGCTTCTTTAGGTGTTCCTATTCTACCTAAAGTATTTAGATTATTATATTTATCTTCTAGCCTTTTTGCTTCTTCTGCTGATAAACCTTCAAATTTACTATCGATCATAGAAGTTCTAATTGCACCTGGTGTGAGAGTATTAACTCTTATTCCTTGCTTCCCGTATTCATGGGCAACACACTTTGTTAGAGTAATGATACCACTTTTACCTGTAGCATAGGCGGTAGTACCTGGTGAGCATAAAAAAGCATCAAGCGAGGACGTATTTACGATAGAACCCCCTCCATTTTCTAACATTGCTCGAAGCTCATATTTCATACAAAGCCAAACACCTTTTATAGAGACACCCATCATGTTATCAAAATCCTCTTCGCTAAATTCATGAGTGAGTGCTGTTTTACCTTCAGTATTTCCAGCATTATTAAAAGCAAAATCTAATTTGCCAAAAGTTGATACGGTTTTATGGACCATTTGTTTTACTTCATTTGATTTACTTACATCAACAGATAAATACATGACATCGGAATGTATTTGCTTTAATCTTTGTAAAGCTGCCTCTCCCTTTTTCTGATTTCTTCCTACAATAACTACTTTCGATCCCTCTTGGGCTAAACTTTGGGCAACGGCTAATCCGATTCCTGAAGTCCCGCCGGTAATTAAAGCTACCTTATTTTCAAACCTCATATGATACCCCTCCTTTCATTAATATTTTGCCTACTTTATTTACATGCCTTCTTATTCTCCTAAATGGCCCGTTAGTCGAATAGTAACAATCTTTCGGAGAATTATCCATCATTTTCACAAAATAAAAAAATTTGTATATAAGGTCAGAATACCAGAAAGCGCCTGTCAGAATCGAGGGCTTTGGGGGTCATGCACTTAAAGGTGAATATCTAAGTGCTTAACCTGTATATCACCGTCAGTCATCTGCACATATCTGCGAGTCATCGTAATACTGGAATGACCTAAAATTCGCATTAGTGTATACGGATCACCACCATTTAAAATGAAATTACGAGCAAACGTATGTCTCCACGTATGTGCGGTACTTCTAATTTCTTTACCAACTCCGGTAACATCTCCACAATATTTCAATCGTTTATTCATCTGCGTATCGCGCACTTCTTCACCGTAACAGGATAAGAAAATCGTTTCGATTCCGGGAAATGCTGCTTATTCCCGTCTACCAACTTAAATAGAAGTTTTAATGTATCTTGCGAAATCGGTACGACTCGATATCGTCGATTTTTATTAAACTCCGCACCCAAATGAATGCAACGAGTCTTAATGTCGATTGATTCAGGTGTAATCGAAAGCAATTCATTCATTCATTCATTCATTCATTCATTCGCATTCCAGTATCTAATAGACAAATTTGAAAAACATAATCGCGGAATCCTACATAAGTACGTTGATCGCAGGCGTTTATTAATGCTCCAATTTGTTCATCTGTAAACGATTCAATCTTGTCTACATCATCTTTTTGGCACCTGATATTATCCATCGGGCTCACTCGTACCATTTTCTCCGCCTTCCAAAAGTTAAAGGCTACCTTCAAAGCTCTAATCCGCATATTAATAGTTGCAGATGACAAACCTTTGCCGTAGTCACCGCTCATGTATTTGTGATTTTTAAAGCGCGGTGCTTCTTCTGTTAAATAACGAATGTAATCACGGCACATTGTCGATGTAATATCATTTACATATCGAACCTTATAATCAGCCTCGAATAGCCATTCGGTAAAATAACGCCAAGTATTCGAATAATCCTCTTGCGTCCTTCTCTGAATACCTTCGTCGATCTTAGCCGTAATGAAATAATTCCAAGCGTCAGATAGACCGATTTTATGAACGGCCGTAATCTATTCATTTTCACGTGTCTCTACCCTTGCTCTACGTCGCTTAATAGAACGGTTTTCATACATAAAAAAAGCGCTCCCTTCCGTATCGTTTTCAATACGTAAGAAAGCGCAATTTAGCGTTAATATTCATATATCCGATAAAAACCAACTAACAACAAGTCGGTATAAATACGTAAGCATGACGTTCTACTGTCCGTTCAATTCGTTAGTCGCAAATCTCAGGTGTACCTTCACGTTTTGCTGTTTTGAAAGACGTCCCACAGCCACATGATGCGATGGCATTTGGATTATCGATGGTGAAACCTCCACCCATGAGCGATTGTTTATAGTCAATTTTTGTTCCCATTAATATCGGCGCATCTTCACGGGAAACAAGAATTGTTAGACCATGTTGTACATCTTCAAAATCATCTTCATTTTTCTCTTTATCAAAATGCATACCATACGATAGGCCGCTGCATCCTCCACCATTAACAACTACGCGTAAAAAAGAGCCTTGTTCCTCATTATGCTCCATCATCTCATTAATATGAAAGCCAGCAGCTTGTGTAATTTCAATTACTTGCTTTAAACTTGTCATCCCAATCACCTTCCTTCTTACTTAATATCATATCAATTTTGACTATTGTATGACAAATATTCAGCTTCAAGAGGATATTAGTGATAATTCTAATTTTTTTCACATTTTTAGTATTTTCGATTCATGTTTATAAAAACCCAATTGGTATAATAGTTATAATAACATCGATGAAAGAGGTATAAAATATGGAGATTTCACCGTATTACGAAAAAAAAATTCAATGTCTTAATTGTAAGAAAGAATTTCCAACATTAAAAGTACGCTCTAAATTCATTAAAGTAGACCATACCGAAACAGATTTTCATCCCATCTATGCAGATGGAGTAAATGCCCTTTATTACAATGTATTCGTTTGCGAGCACTGTGGCTTTTCATTTACTGAAGATTTTACAAAATATTTTGCGCCTGGCATTCAAGATGATATTCGCACGCAAATCACAGAAAAATGGGTACATCATGATTTCAAAGGTGAACGTACTGTATTCCAGGCAATTCAAGCCTATAAATTAGCTTTTATTTGTGGCACTATTAAAAAAGAAAAACATGTTGCTTTAGCTGGACTAGCATTACGTCTTGCATGGCTTTATCGTTCCCTTAATAACAGTGGTCAGGAACAGCGATTTATGAAGATGGCCTGTGAAAACTATATGGAATCCTATTCGACTGAGGATTACAGCTCAACTCAAATGTCAGATGTACGCATTATGTATATGATTGCCGAATTATCACGACGAATCGGTGATATTGAAAACGCTACACGCTTCTTTTCAAAGGTTATTGAAAAGCAAAGTATGGGTGGCGAAGCAAAGATAATTGATATGGCGAAAGAACAATGGACTATTATTCGTGCAGAAAAAGAACATGCTCGACAAGTGTAGCCTTGTACCTATTCAATGAAAAAAGTTCTAGTCTGAATAATATCAGCTAGAACTTTTTATCTTCATTCGGCACGCAATTACGCCAAGGCGTAATCGATTAGAATACTTGCTCTACTTCAATAACACCTGGTACTTCTTCTAATAATGCGCGTTCGATACCAGCCTTAAGTGTAATTGTTGAACTTGGGCAACTACCACATGCACCTAATAAACGTAATTTTACAATACCGTCTTCTACATCTACTAATTCACAGTCTCCACCGTCGCGTAGTAAGAATGGGCGTAATTTATCTAATACCTCTTGAACTTGATCGTTAATTGTTGCTTCTGCCATTTGTCTCGACTCCTTTCCTTATAATGATTATAATGTTAGCAAAAGAAAAAATCCAATATAGAATCACGGGGAGAGAGATACTATGGAACTAACGAAACCAATCATCGAAATTTATGGTACGGCAGTAATCTGCGCGAGCTGTGTCAACGCGCCATCTTCAAAGGATACATATGAATGGCTACAAGCAGCCATCGATCGAAAATACCCAAACCAAGGATATGATATTCGCTATATCGATATTGAAGGACCAATTGAGAATGAACGTGATCAGGATTATGCTACACGCATCCAAGAAGATGAATTTTTCTATCCACTTGTTCTAATAAATGATGAAGTCGTTGGTGAAGGCTATGTGCAATTAAAACCTGTATTCTCAGCACTCGAAAATTTAGGTTTCGTACCAGACGAAACTGTTTAAACAAATGATAAGGGATTGCTTCAATTTTTTTTGAAGCAATCCCTTTTATCTAGGTGAAAGACCCAACTAACATGGTCTAACATCATCTAATTAATCATTTTGACGTTTGTAATACCATAATAATCCTGATTTCATCAAACGGGCGATACGTCCTGTTACTGTTGTATCTGCTAAATAAACGAAGCCTTGTTTTTTACCTAGAGCTCCCATGAAACCTTTTAATTTGATATCTGGCATTTTCTCAGGTAAATGTTCGCCTTTCCAACGCATGCGTAGCACTTTCACGATTTGCTCTGCTTGTTCCTCTGCTAACTGCGCAGTTGGAGGGAATTCTGAAGAAGCACAGTCGCCGACAACATATACATGCTCATCATCAAGAACATTAAAATATTGTGTTACAAGAGGGCGATCTTGTTTATCTTTCTCAACTTCCAGATCACGAACAATTTTGACAGGCTGTACACCAGCAGTCCATACCACAGCATCAAGTACAATCTCTTCTTCATGATTATAAATTTTACCCTGTTCAACTTTTGTAATATTTGAATTGGCAATGACATCAACATTATGTTTCACAAACCAATCTTTTACATATTTACTTAGCTTTTCTGGGAAGTCCTTCAGAATTCGTGGACCACGGTCAAATAGCTGAATTTTTAAATCTGATCGACTTTCACGAAGCTCACTTGCAAGCTCAATCCCACTTAAGCCAGCTCCTATAATTCCGACTGTGGAGCCTGCTGGTAAACCACAAAGTGCTTGGAATGTTGCACGTGATTGCCCCATTGTCTGAATGCTATATGTGTACTCATCTGCCCCTGGTACACCATGATATTTATCCTCACAACCAAGACCTATGACTAAATCATCATATTCAATACGTTGCCCATCTTCTAAAATGACTACTTTTTCCGCACGATTAATTTCAACGATTTCTCCATATACAGCCGTTAAACGTTCATGCTCTGGGAAGCTTACACGAATTTCTTTATCTGTTGAAGTCCCTGCTGCTAACGCGTAAAACTCTGTTTTTAAACTATGGAAAGGGGCTCTGTCTACTAGCACGACTTCTGTGTCTAATGGAAGGTTATTTAATAGTCGAAGCATGACACGCATATTGCCATAGCCGCCACCTAAAAGTACTAATTTTCCCATAATAGTCTCCTTTTATATCTCTTAAAATAATTGTTCACAAAGTATCCACAAATGAGTATAACCGATTGTGAGAAGTTTCACAATATAAGAATGCAATTTTGTGAAAGATTTCACAAATTGACTGATAACTCGCTCTTTTCAAACGCTTTTTGATTCCTTTACCTTTTAAGCAAAATGTTGAAGTAGTTCTGTTTTATACAAATATTGTGTCACTGTCGTATTACTTTTACCTCTTTACTACTGAGTATACTTTCACTTCAAGGTAAACTTAAATCGTTGACGAATGTTTTAAAAGCGAGTAGCATTACTTTGGTGAGGTGACATGTATGAATCCAATGGTTGAATTTTGTATAAGTAATTTAGCAAATGGCTCTCAAAAAACTTATGAAGTACTAGAACGCGATCCGAATATCGACGTTTTGGAATATGGCTGCCTCAGTTACTGTACAAAATGTTCAGAATCCTATTATGCGATCGTCAATGGTGAATTAGTGGAAGCTGATTCTCCTGAAGAATTAACGAAAGCCATTTATCAATTTATCGAAGAAAATCCTTTATGGTAAAGATAAAACATGTTCTACTAATAAATTTGAACATATGAAAAGGATGTTATGCCAAAAAATTCGACATAAGCATCCTTTTTATGTTTAGTCTTAAAAAGACCTATTAAATTAGAGCTTCCACTACATAAGTAGGTTGCTGTTTCTTCTCTTGCACAATCTTTGTTGGTGTAACACCTGTATTTACATGGATTGTATCACAGCCAAAACGAATGCCACACATAATATCTGTGTCATAATTATCGCCAATCATCACCATTTCATCTTTTACAAAGCCATGCTCAGTGGCAATGATTTCAAGCATTGCAGGTGATGGCTTACCGATATAAATTGGCTCAACATCTGCAACTTCTCCCACTAATCGGGCAAACGCCCCATTCCCGGGGAGGAATCCATATTCTGTCGGAAATTTAATATCTTGATTCGTTGCTATAAACTTCGCGCCATTTTGCACAGCAATCGTGGCCTTAGCAAGTGCCATATAATCAAGTGTTCGATCAATCCCCATGACAAAAACCTCTGGTTCATCTTCGATTGGTTCAATGCCCTCATTTAATAACGCTTTACGAATACCATCAGAGCCCATCATTGCTACTTTTTGGCCTGGGAAATGCAAGGCAACATATTTCGCCGTTACTAAAGCACTCGAATAAATATGTTCTAGCGGTGCATGTACACCAATATCACATAAAGCTTCCTGTAGTTGCTCTCTTGTCTTAGAAGAATTATTTGTTACGTAAAATGGCTCGATTCCTACTTGTTGTAAACGGTTAATAAAAGTAACCGCAGAAGAGATACCTTCCTTTCCACGGTAGACTGTACCATCTAAATCGAAGCAATACGCCTTGTAGGACTTCATTGATGATCCTCTGGCAAAAATGCTGAAACAGGGCCAAGTTCATTTGTTAAATAACTGCTCACAGCTGGTGAAAATTTCTTTAATACTGGCAGACTCGCTGTTAATACATGTACAACTTCCGGAATATCTACATCTATAAATTCACGAACAAGCATTTTACGTAGGCCAACAACTGCCTTTAATGATGCTTCCATTTCAGTTGATACGACTTTTTCATCGATTAAAATATCAATAATATCCTCATAGCTTCCTGGATCACGCATAATGAAGCCGTCAATCATTAAATTCCCTACATCCATCATTGACTCCATCACGTTGTGACCAATACGCTCGATTGCTAATTTTTTAATATCATTTTGCAGCCAGTTATCTTCTGACTCTAAAATAGCTAATAGTCCATCTAAGTACTGTAAATTTTTTGTGATTTTATTACGATCTACAAAATACACAAGGAAAGCCCCCATTCAAATCTTTAAAAGTTGATAGTCTTTTCTCTTCTATAGTACCATATCTATAGGACTGGAAGGAGATTAAAAGATGGAACGTTTTTTTTTATATGATGATGTAGAAGATACAAAAACACGCTTTGTTAGTTTTGCTGGAAAAAAGTTACGTTATGATTTAGCCATTTTGCAATCGGGCCGCTTCTTTGGTAAAGTGCTTGTCATGGATATCCAATTTGGACGCTTTGCTATAATTGGTCCAGATGATATAGAAGAGCCTGGTTACCTTGAACACGTATACAATCGCACAGAGGAAGACACAGTCGAGCTACGAGAATATTTACGTGAGTTATTAAATTGACACCCTTTAAATTGGGTGGTTGATTTTCACTGCGAGTTAGCGCTTTCCGCAGGCTTGGCTTTAACTTTTTTCAGCGGGTGTCCAAACACCTGCTGAAAGAAGTTAAAGCCTTCAGACGCAATTATGCCTCGGCATAATTGATTCTCCTCGTCACTATGTTCCTGCAGGGCTTTCAGCGCAAGCTCATCCCGAAGGAGCGAGATAGTTTCGAAAAAACCTCACAAAATACTTATGTCGGGGTCTCACGATTATAATACAATACAGCTATAAATTTAGATTAATACAAAAAAATTTCCGCTTTTCTGTAGACATAGGGATATACTTTACGCTTTGTTCAACAGAAATATGGCGGAATTTTTTTGTAAGTATCTTAAATTGAGAAACATTGGATCGTGCTCCTACTTTTCATTATTTAAAGTAGAAGGATTATTTTTATTGTGAGGCTTGTCTTTGTTTTCATTATCATTTTGTTTTTTTGCTTGTTGATTTTGTCCAATGACACCTAAGTCATCAACACTAATATCAAAGCCAAACCCATACTCTTCTCGATCTAACGGTTTTTTATTGCGCTTTTCTTTAGTCAAATTAATCACCTCCAATAAATAAATTATCCTTATTTAAGTAATTTATACGCCATGCTTAAAAGGACGAATTGCTTTTTCACATCAGCCAATTACTCTGTCGCATCGTTAATAATCCAATCAGTGGCACTGATTAAATCAGGAAAAACGGCATCTGCTAACGGATCTGTCTTACCTAAAAATACTCCCTTAGTTCCTGCTCGTTTGCCAGCAATGATATCTGTATCCGTATCTCCCACCATATAGGATTTTGATAAATCAATATTATACTTCTGCCCAAGATCAACGATTAACTTGCTATTAGGCTTACGACAGACACAGCCCGACTTTGGTTTATGAGGACAGTAGACAACTTCATGAATAGTGGCCCCCTTCTTCTTTAACTCTTTTACCATGTGTTCATGAATTTTTTGAAGCTTCTCCTCTTTCATATACCCCAATCCAACACCACCCTGATTGGTTACCACAAATATATAATCAAAATACTTATTCAATTTTTTTATAGCCTCTGGAACACGTGGCAGGAAGTAAAGATCCTTTGGCTTATTCACAAATTTAACGCGATTCGTTAATACTTCATTGATGACGCCATCGCGATCCAAAAATACAGCTCTTTTCATCTAATATCACACCTTTGAAAGTAAATAATTCAATACTATTGTTCCCCAAATTTTTAAAAAGCTATCAATGCATAAAATAAAAACCTGATGCAAATCGCATCAGGCTTTTAAAGGTTTATTCAGCTATTTGTTCATTCTCAATAGGCTGTGTCACTTCGTTTTCTTCACCTACAACTTCTGGCTGTTGAATAGATTTACCGGATTTATGTAATACGAAATATGCACAGCCAAAATTACAATACTCATATAAGTAATCTTGAAGCGTACTAATTTTCGTATCGAAAGTAGATTTCTGATTTTTATCGTCAAAAAAGCCTTTTAAACGTAACTGATTATAGCCCCAGTCACCCACAATATAATCATATCTGGCTAAAATATCTGAGTATCGTTCCTTAAATACTTCCTCTTGAAAAGCTTCTCGGTAATCTTTAATAAGCTCATATTCATATCCTTCAATAATGATCAAAGTGACACCAACTTTCCATTACAGCGATTGTTTTTAAATTTCTGCTTGTAATTGACGTTCTTTTGTTGCTGCGTTAACTTGTTCATCAGCATGATAGCTACTACGTACAAGTGGACCAGCTTCACAATGTTTAAAGCCTTTCTCCATTGCAATTTTACGCAATTTACCAAACTCGATTGGGGAATAATACTTTTTAACAGGCAAATGCTTTTTCGTTGGCTGTAAATATTGACCAATTGTCATAATATCTACGTTATTTGCGCGTAGATCATCCATCACTTCTAGAATTTCTTCATGTGTTTCACCTAAACCTATCATTAAAGATGACTTTGTAGGGATATCTGGCTGCATTTCTTTTGCCAAACGAAGGAATTCTAATGAACGCTCATATTTTGCTCGTGCACGCACTCTAGGCGTTAAGCGGCGCACTGTCTCGATGTTATGATTTAAAATATCTGGTTTAGCATCCATTAACATTTGAAGGTTCTCTTCTACACCACCTAGATCAGATGGTAAAACTTCTATCGATGTGAACGGACTTTTACGACGAATCGCACGTACTGTTTCAGCTAATACCTGTGCACCGCCATCCTTTAAATCATCACGCGCAACCATTGTAATAACAACGTGTTTCAAATTCATAATTGCTACTGAATCTGCTACGCGTTCTGGCTCAGCTAAATCTAACTCATTTGGTAAACCTGTTTTAACAGCACAGAAACGGCAAGCGCGTGTACAAACAGAGCCAAGAATCATCATTGTTGCTGTACGTCGTTCACCCCAACATTCATGTATATTAGGGCAGCGTGCTTCCTCACATACTGTATGCAGATTTTTTTCACGCATGAGCTTCTTTAGCCCTTTATATTCATCATTCGTATTTAGTTTTATTTTTAGCCAATCTGGTTTTCTTAGATGTTCTTCTTTGTCTTTGCTTGTAGGTTTACAAGATGTCATACGAATATCGCCCCTATCAAAAAATGTGCATTTTTATATTAACTATCTTCACTGTTGTCAATGTAACATAATAAATGAACTGCAACAACTATCACAGTAACATTTCTATTTATTATTAGGTACAGGTATTTCAAGTGAGGGATGTACAGCTTCGCTACCATTGGAATAAACATTGGGAACTGCACCTTTTGTTATACCCATTGCCACCGGAATATCCTGAGTAACGGTAGCAGTTTTACTAGCAAAGGGGACAATAATTTTTACATTTACCTCCAAATGAATTCGTACCTCCACTAATGCACTATTAATACCGTATTCCGTTATTGAAGAGTTAACATCACTATGCACATTGCCCATTACATGAAAGCGTACTGGAATTTTTGGTCCTAAATTCCCAAGCAAAGGGATATTGGCCGCCTGGCTAATAGGTACATAAAAAACTATCCCATCACCTTCCTTGATCCTATTATAATCATATTCAACATTATCAAGATTTGGTAAATCAGACAACTCTCCTTGCTCTGCCTGCTCTAAATACATTTTGACTTGCTTTACAGTTTCTGCTCGTACTCTGTTAATTATTTCGGTATTAAATGTCAAATCAGAGTTGCTGCCAGGGTTTAGTTCCACAAGAATATCATTAATATCTAAAACATTTGATGTGGCTTTACTCACTACATAGGATGCAATCTTATTCGTTTGTATTTCAGCATAATCTAAGTAGACGGGCATAAGTCGCTCATTTAAAAAATAAATAAATAAAATAACACCAACAATAACACTTACAATTAAAAGGGTTAAACGATTCAACCGGTTTCCCTTTTTTCGATAGTTACCATAGTTACCATAATTACTGTATGATCGCAATTTCATCCTTTTTCGAGGGAAAAACAAAAAAATCTCCTCCTGTTCCATAAAGTATGAACAGGAGGAGATTTTTATTCGACCTTCGTTGGGACAACATAATCCGCTTCAACACTTTCTATTGTTACGGTTGGATAATCCACTAAATTAATTTCATATGTAGCTGCTAATAACTGATTTTCCTCTTCAAAAATACGAATCCACGGTAATGCTGCATTCAATGTATTTTGTCTTGATACAATACCACGGCGACCATCCGATAATTTTAAAATAACGCCATTAGGATAATGTACAACAGCTTTTTTTAGCGCTTTGACAATACGTGCATCGTATATAGTACCAGAGCCTGCATCTACAATGGCTAAGCCTTGAGATGGCAGCATTTTTTCACGGTATACGCGACTTGTTGTCACCGCATCAAAGACGTCTGCTACACCAATAATTTTGGCAAAAGGATGTATTTCAAAATCCACTAAGCCCCTTGGATAGCCACTCCCATCGATTCGTTCATGATGTTGGAATGCACAATGGGCAACAAGCAATGATATGGAGTGTAAATTACGTAACAAGTCAAAGCCATATCTAGTATGCTTCTTCATTGTTTCAAATTCCTCATGCGTTAGGCGCCCTGGTTTTGTTAGGATTTCTTTTGGTACCATTAGCTTTCCTACATCATGTAACAAAGCACCAATCCCAATAAGTCGTAAATCCTCAGCTGAGTATCCAAGCTCTTTTGCAATTGCTATCGAATAAAGCGTCACTTGAAAAGAATGTTGATATAAATATTCATCAAATAAATACGCATCTGTTAGTATTGTTAGAATTTCATCATTACCAGTGACTGCCGACAATAGCTCATCTACAATTGAGACAATGGCTTTTGATTGCTGGTCAAGTACATAAGAGGCATTTACTGGATTTAATCCATCCAATGACTGGAAAGAGTCTTTAATGGTCGAAACTGCTTTATTTCGAATAGCAGGTGGAACTGTTTCCTTCACCTCAATACCCTTAGAAATCTCATCGTTTATATACAAATAATGCATATTCAATTCTTGAAGTCTTTGAATAATACGTGTATTAATGACAACGTCCTTCTTTAAAAGCGGATGTCCTGCCTCATTCCAAATGGTTCTTCCTAGTACCATTCCTTCTTTTAATACATCGATTGAAATTAATCGCATCCTCTTCCCCATTCCATTCTAAAAGCAGTTTTATCCCGCATTAACGGGCAGTAATTTAGCTGTACCAAAGCAAAGAATTTAGATGAGAGACTAACTGCCCGTAAAAGCCCGATTGAGGCCAACACGATGTTGGTCACACAAGCGTTTCCGCAGGATGCGGAGTACTTTGCTTGTGTTCCTCTACAATAATCAGTGGGGAATCCCACTGATTATTGTTTCACTTTATCTAGTGCTTAAAGAATCTTTGCCCATAATCTAACATAATGTTTCGTAAAAATTCCGGTAGAATATATTTTTTCTTCGCATATTTAAAACTTGGATAAAAATATCCAAATGTAAACAAATCAAGTGTTACTAATTTATAAATTTGATCGTTATCTGCAAGCTCACCATTGATAAGTAATTGACGATCCTTGTTCATGGAAAAGCCATAAGTTAGCATCTTCCCAAAGATAACGCCTCTAAACCCTAAACCTTTTAGCTCAATATAGGGCCACTCTTCATTTTTGGATTGCTGAAAAATTTCTTTCATTTCATTAACAGATAATTCTATCGTACATAAATTAATTGGATGTGGAAAAATTCTATGCAAATCTAGTGCAGTCACAGTTCCCTTTGGTAGTCCATCTAGAAAAATACCCGCATTAAATAGCGCGCAGTCTGCTCCACTTTTCTCCAAAATGGCATGTGCAAATAAATCGGATAGTTGAGAGTAATGGAACCATTCCTTATTGTACGATCTTCTTGTTGTAAATACTGGCCTATCAAGCAATTGTTTGCCTACTTCTTCATAAGATTGTACGATATCTTTTTCATTTTTAATTGTAGGCAAATCCTTATTATGAATTAAAGTATCCTTTTTTTCAACAATTTTCCTCAGTTTTTTATCATATTCTAAAACAAGATGGCCTGTATATTGTCCAAATTTCCCTCCGCCAGTCAATAATACGTCATTAATAAGCTTTCCGTTTGGCAGAACATGATGTGTGTGTGAGCCAAAAATAACATCTATTTCCGGGCATTCCTCAGCTAAAAGCTTATCCTCGGTTATTCCTAAATGTGACAAACAAACAACAATATCTACTTCCTGACGAAGCTGATGAGCCAAGCGAATGAGTGTGCTCCTTGCCTCGTCCATCTGCCAGTTTAATTCCTTATAATAAATTTCAAACATTGCAGTCGCAGCGATAACTGCAAGCTTTGTACCATGAGCAGTCGTTAAGATAACATATGGTTTCATCCACGCTGGATTTGTTCCTTGTGAGGCATACACATTGGCCACTACAACGTCAAACGTTGCTTCATCATACAGATGAAATAGTTCATTATGTGACAATGTAATACCTTCGTTATTGCCTATTGTCACGACGTCGTAATCTGCTTCATTCAATAATTTCACATTACCTTTACCGACCGTTGCTTCTGTATAAATATTTGAACGATCTAAGTGATCACCGACATCAAATAAATAACTTGTTTCTCCCAAGGTTGCAAGCTCAGTTCGCATCTCTTTCACATAGCGTTGCATTCGTGGCCAATACTTAAAATGACTGTGCAAATCATTCGTATGAAAAATATGAATTTTTTCCAGCAATTAAGCCACCTCTTCTTTAAAATTACTTCCGTGTCTGTAGAAGATTTGCTTTCAAAATCACCCTTACTCATCAGACCTTAATGTCAATGGAAGACGATTTATAGAGACCTCAAATCAATATTACAACAAACCTTCGATAATGGAACGAATTCCTAATAATAATAAAATAACTCGAAGTGCTACTACAAGAGTATCTGATTTAATTCTTTTATTTAATGCTGCCCCAAGCTTTGCTCCTATATAAGCTCCTGGAATAACAGGAATCGTAAAGAGCCATGGCACATGTCCTAAATAAATATGACTCGCCGAATTAACAATCGACGATAGGAATACCATGAACATCGATGTTGCTACTGCAACATGTGGTGGGAATAAAAACAAAAGAATCATGGCAGGCACGATCATCGAGCCACCACCGATACCAAATAATCCAGAGGCAAAGCCAATCCCAAATGTTAATACAATGGCAAACCAAATTGGATACCCATATACAAAAGTATTTCCTTCTTTATCTTCGAATTCCTGTTGCATACCATTTTTTACAAACCATTCTACAGGTTTCAATCTATCCCGTACAAGTAATATCGTGGACAAAATGATTAGTAAAATACCAAAATACAAATTAAATGATGGTAAATCTAGCCCTTTATTTACCCATGCACCCAGCATTGTTCCAGGAATACTTCCTATAAAAAATATCCAACCGCTTTTATAATCAACTGTTTTAGATTTCATATAGCTTAACGTAGAGGCCAGTCCAGTGAAAATCATCATGACAGCAGATAAACCAACCACTTTTTGTGGCGTAATATCTGGAATCATCCCTAAATTTAACCCAACGAATAATGTTGCTGGGACTAAGATAATTCCTCCGCCAAGCCCAACCAACGAGCCAATTACCCCAGATAATAATGCAATAATAACTAAAAGAAAAAATTCCATTATAGTTCCCCTTCAAACATGTTTAATTGTTTAGGCGCTAACCCAACATCTCTTATTGCTAATATTCCTTGTAATTCCTTTGCATTTTTAGCAGCGTGTTGTCCTGAATTGTTATTAAATAATACATATAACTCCCCAACATCTGATTGTAAACGTTTAATTTGCTGTCCAAGCTGTTGCAATTCTTCACTATTATAATCGTATAAAAAACGAACCTTGCGCCAATTTTCGGCATTACCTGTATTACGCCACCCATGAATATTACGTCCATGAATACGTACAAGTCCCTTATTTGCAGTAACAGTTGGATAAAATGGTACAGAGCCTACACCAGCCTGTGGTTCATCACAAATCGTATGAATAAATTGATGCTCCCGTAAAAAATCCATGGTTTGCTGCTCGACATTGTCTGCATACCATGTTCGATTTCGAAATTCAATAGCTACCTCAAAGTCCTTAAGCTGCTGCCGAATATACAATAAATATTGAACATTTATCGCCTGACAATCGAACCATGGTGGAAATTGTGCTAATATCATCGCTAACTTTCCATGTCGTTTAAATTCATTAGCACATTCGATAAAAGCATTAAACATGTCATTCTTCGATTCAAATGGTATATCACCACGCAAATGACCAGTCATTCCTTGATAGGCCTTGACCACAAAACGGAAATTTTCTGGCGTATCCTCACACCATTTTCGAACATTTTCTATAGATGGTATTGCATAAAAAGAAGTATCTACTTCTACCGTTAAAAAATGACCTGTATAATCAAACAATTTATCTTTTGAGGCAGTCACTCCACTATAAAGTGAAGGATGATCCCCCCAACCAGTTAATCCAACTCGAATCATGTGACTCCCTCCTCTATGTACATTATCATAGCACACACTTTCTAACTAAATATGAACCCAGCGTAAAAAAATACTGCTTATAAACAAGCCAAATATGTATATTCCTATAATTTAACTATATGAAAAAATATAGGATTTTCATCAAAACGTGGGTTTGATTTCCGTTCCAGCTGAGCGCTTCCCTGAGGGCGTTCAGCCGGAACGAAAATCAACTTATACACATTAATATACGTTTTAATAACTGTCATTCTGAACTACAATAAAATGAACTTTACAGGTGTAAAGAGCTGTTGAATGAGCAAGGTCAATTAGGAGTACAAGCAGTCGTAGAGCTATATAATCAGCTCGATGATCAAAAATATTACCGTTTTGGCAATCACCTGAGCGTTTCTTTCATAAAGGGATAGAGTATTGTATCGTTTACGATCATCATAAGTTGAATACTCTTTTATCTAAACAAAAACCCCTGTCACATAATTTATTGTGACAAGGGTTGATAAATAGCTTAGCCGATAGAACCTTCCATCTCGAATTTGATTAGGCGGTTCATTTCTACTGCGTATTCCATTGGTAATTCTTTTGTGAATGGCTCGATGAAGCCCATTACGATCATTTCTGTCGCCTCTTCTTCAGAAATACCGCGAGACATTAAGTAGAATAATTGTTCCTCTGATACTTTTGAAACTTTCGCTTCATGCTCTAAAGAAACATTATCATTTAAGATTTCGTTGTATGGAATTGTATCTGAAGTAGATTGGTTGTCCATGATTAACGTATCACATTCGATGTTAGCACGTGCACCACTTGCTTTAGGGCCGAAACGAACTTGACCCATATACGTTACTTTACCACCTTGTTTGGCAATTGATTTAGAAACGATTGTTGAAGATGTATTTGGTGCCATATGAATCATTTTCGCACCTGCGTGTTGGTGTTGACCTTTACCTGCTAATGCGATTGATAATGTCATACCACGAGCGCCTTCACCTTTAAGGATACAAGCTGGGTATTTCATTGTTAACTTAGAACCGATGTTGCCGTCAATCCATTCCATTGTACCGTTTTCTTCAACAACTGTACGTTTTGTTACTAAGTTGTATACGTTATTCGCCCAGTTTTGAATCGTTGTATAACGGCAGTATGCATCTTTACGTACAACAATTTCTACAACAGCTGAGTGTAAAGAGTTTGTTGTGTAAACAGGAGCTGTACAACCTTCAACGTAGTGTACGTGAGCGCCTTCATCTACAATAATTAACGTACGTTCGAATTGACCCATGTTTTCAGAGTTAATACGGAAATAAGCTTGTAAAGGTGTTTCTACTTTCACACCTGGTGGCACATAGATGAATGATCCACCTGACCAAACAGCTGAGTTTAGTGCAGCGAATTTGTTGTCAGTGTAAGGAATCACTTTGCCCCAGTATTGTTTGAAAATATCTTCGTTTTCACGTAAAGCTGAGTCAGTATCTTTGAACACAATACCAAGGTCTTCAAGGTCTTGTTTCATGTTGTGATAAACAACCTCAGATTCGTACTGAGCAGATACACCAGCAAGATATTTTTGTTCAGCTTCAGGAATACCTAATTTATCGAAAGTAGCTTTGATTTCATCAGGTACTTCATCCCAAGATTTTTGTGTGGCTTCTGATGGTTTTACGTAATACGTAATTTCATCAAAATCTAAATCTCCTAGGTCGCCACCCCATTGCGGCATTGGTTTTGTATAGAAAGTTTCAAGTGCTTTTAAGCGGTATTCAAGCATCCACTCTGGCTCTTGCTTCATAGTAGAAATTTCTCGGACGATTTCTTCAGTTAAACCACGTTTTGAACGGAAAATCGATACGTCCTTGTCATGGAATCCGTATTTGTAATCGCCAATATCAGGCATTTTTTTAGCCATTGTTTCTCCTCCGTTCAATATTTATAGTTAGTTATCTAGTTTGATTCCTAACTATAGTGAAAGCAAATATTGACACTTTCACTATAGTATGAGGATATTTATTGTTTTACGCCTTTTTCCATTGCTTTCCAAGCTAATGTCGCACATTTAATACGTGCCGGGAATTGAGAAACACCTTGTAGTGCCTCGACATCCTCAAGGTCAAATTTGTCGCTATACTCTTCACCCATCATCATTTTAGAGAAGATTTCAGCAAGCTCTAAAGCCTCCTCAATCTTTTTCCCTTTGATGAGCTGTGTCATCATTGATGCAGAAGACATTGAAATCGAACAACCTTCACCGTCAAACTTCGCATCCTCTACAACACCGTCAGTCACCTTAAGCGTTAAGTGAATACGGTCACCACAAGTTGGATTGTTCATATCAATCGTTACAGCATTTTCTTCTATCGATCCTTTGTTACGAGGATTTTTATAATGGTCCATAATGACTGAACGATATAGTTGATCTAAATTATTAAAAGACATCGCCAAAATACTCCTTCGCAGAACGTAACCCTGCAACTAAGCGGTCAATATCTTCCTCTGTATTGTACAGATAGAAGCTTGCACGCGCTGTCGCTACTTGTTGAAGACATTTCATTAGTGGCTGTGCGCAATGGTGTCCTGCACGAACAGCAATACCGTTCATATCAAGTACCGTTGCCACATCATGTGGATGTACATCGTCTAGGTTAAACGTTACAAGTCCACAACGCTTCATTGGATCACGTGGGCCGAAAATTTTAAGTCCGTCAATTGTTTCAAGCTGATCCATTGCGTAGCCAGCAAGCTTATGCTCATGTGCTGCAATATTATCTAGCCCAATCTCAGTTAAGAAATCAATAGCGGCTCCTAAACCTATTGCACCTGCAATAATAGGCGTTCCACCTTCAAACTTCCACGGTAATTCCTTCCACGTCGAGTCATGAAGTCCAACAAAGTCAATCATTTCGCCACCAAATTCAATTGGCTCCATCTTTTCAAGGTGTTCTTTTTTACCATATAGTACACCTATTCCAGTTGGTCCGCACATTTTATGCCCTGAGAATCCTAAGAAATCCACATCCAATTCTTGGACATCTATTTTCATATGTGGTGCAGCCTGTGCCGCATCAGCTACCATTACAGCACCATTAGCATGTGCAATTTGAGCGATTTCTTTAATTGGATTAATCGTTCCAAGGACGTTTGATGCCATGGACACCGACACAATTTTTGTTTTCGGTGTAATAGTTGCACGAACCTTTTCTAAATTCAGTGTACCATCTGCTTCAAGCTCGATGTATTTCAGCGTTGCATTTTTTTCTTTTGCAAGCTGCTGCCAAGGAATAATATTGGAATGGTGCTCCATATGTGTAATGACAATTTCATCGCCATTCGCAACATTAGCACGACCGTAACTTGCTGCTACTGTATTTAAAGATGTTGTAGTACCGCGAGTAAAAATGATCTCTTGTGTTGATGTAGCATTGATAAAATTACGAACCTTTTCACGTGCGCCTTCATACTTGTCAGTAGCACGATTTCCTAATGTATGCACACCACGGTGAACGTTGGAATTATCAAATTCATAATAATGTTTCATTGCTTCAATCACTTGAATAGGTTTTTGAGAAGTTGCTGCGCTATCAAGGTAAACAAGCTTATGGCCGTTTACTTCCTGATCTAAAACTGGGAAAAAGCTTTTAATGTCTTTTTTCATCATTAGCGAACTTTCCTTTCAATAACCTCCGTCAGTTGCTTTTGAACGCCTTCGATTGGTAATTGCGTAACAACTGGCGCAAGGAATCCATGGATAACAAGGCGCTCTGCTTCTGCTTTCGAGATACCACGACTCATTAAATAATAAAGTTGTAGTGGGTCAACTCGACCAACAGATGCTGCGTGTCCTGCTGTTACATCGTCTTCATCAATTAATAGAATTGGGTTAGCGTCGCCACGAGCTTTTTCAGAAAGCATTAATACACGTGATTCTTGTTGCGCATCTGCTTTTGTCGCACCGTGTTCGATATAGCCAATACCGTTAAAGATTGATTGTGCTGCATCTTTCATCACACCATGCTTTAAGATATGACCGTTCGAGTTCTTACCCCAGTGACGAACTTCAGTAGTAAAGTTAAGTTTTTGTTCACCACGGCCAACAACTACTGTTTTTGTATCCGCATGAGAACCGTCACCGATTAGATGTGTAATATTTTCAGAAATAGTATCTGAATCATTCATTAAACCAAGAGCCCAATCTACTTTCGCATCACGAGCTAGTCGCGCACGACGATTAACGTAAGTAGTATATCCTTTTGCAAGTACATCAACCGCACCGTAAGTAACTTGTGCATTATCTTGAACTACTACTTCTGCAATAATATTTGCTTGACCTTTTGCTTCTTCAACTGTTGAAATATATGTTTCAACATACGTCACAGCTGAATTTGCTTCAGCTACAACTAACACGTGGTTATATAATGAAGCTTCTGCGTTATCATTTAAGAATACTACTTGAAGCGGCTGTTCAATAATTACATTTTTCGGTACATATACGAACACCCCACCATTAACAAGTGCCGCATGAAGCGCTGTTAATTTATGCTCATCAACTTTTACAGCTTCTGTCATAAAGTACTTTTTAACAAGGTCACCATGTTCACGAATCGCTGTTAAAATATCAGTAAAAATAACACCTTTATCAGCTAGTTCTTGTGATGTTTTAATGAAAGCTGGTGTGTTATTGCGTTGAATATATAGATTTTCTTGTGCCTCAAGATCAATTAAGCCTTTTGCTTCATCTGGTAATGCATCAAGTGAAGTAAATTCTTCACTGTCTACTGTATGAGTAGGGAAATTCACGAAATCCCATTTTGTAATATTTGTTCTGTCTGGTTTTGGCAAATCTAAACCAGTTACTTTGTCTAGTGCTGCCGTACGAAGCTCTGTAAACCAAGTTGGTTCACCGTTTGCTTCTGAGAACGAGCGCACGTCCTGTACAGTTACAGGCAAGTTAAGTTCCACTGTCATGCTAGTTCGTCCTCCCTCTTATGCTTCTTGTTCTTCTGTTTCTTCTTCGATACCTAATTCTTTTTTAATCCAGTCGTAGCCCTCAGCTTCTAAACGTTGTGCTAATTCTTCGCCACCTGATTTAACAACACGACCTTGCATCATTACGTGTACATGGTCTGGTGTAATGTAGTTAAGTAAGCGTTGGTAGTGAGTGATCATTAAGCAGCCGAAGCCTTCTCCACGCATTGCATTGATTCCTTTTGAAACAACTTTAAGCGCGTCAATATCAAGACCAGAGTCAATTTCATCTAAAATTGCGAATGTTGGTTTAATCATCATTAATTGAAGAATTTCGTTACGTTTTTTCTCACCGCCAGAGAAACCTTCATTTAAATAACGTTGAGCCATATCTTCATTCATTTCAAGAAATTCCATGTTTTTATCTAATTCACGGATAAATTTCATTAGAGAAATTTCATCGCCCTCTTCACGGCGTGCATTAATTGCTGAGCGTAAGAAATCAGCATTTGTTACACCAGCGATTTCAGAAGGATATTGCATAGCTAGGAATAAACCTGCTTGAGCACGCTCGTCCACTTCCATTTCTAGTACATTTTCGCCATCAAGTTCTACTGTACCAGAAGTTACTTCATATTTAGGGTGACCCATGATTGCAGAAGCTAGTGTTGATTTACCAGTTCCGTTTGGTCCCATGATTGCGTGAATTTCATTTGTATTAATTGTAAGGTTTACGCCTTTTAAAATCTCTTTCCCGTCGATTTCAACGTGAAGATCTTTAATAACTAAAGTTGACATGAAAATACCTCCATAGTGTGTTCAGTGAATGGTGTACCATTCCTTAATTATCATCATTCTAATCTTAACTGAAAATCGTTCTCTATGCAAACCATTTCAATTACTTTTACTTCTCTCTAATAACATCCTTAAAAACAAAGACTTTGTAAGCATTTTCAGATTATTATTAATCGTTTTCGACATTGAGAATCTACTTTCTTCATTTTCAATAAATTAACTCTAATTGAGAATTAATTTCATCTAGCAACATAGTGAAAACCCCGCAGGAAGAGCTATTTGTAGCGGTTTTGTGACAGAAATACATGAATAACATTATCAATACTATAACCTTTTTCATTAGATTGGAATCAATTAATGGAAAGAAATATAGAGACTAATTGGTAAAGTTAAGGCTCATCATAACGTGGAGTTGATTTCCGTTCAACTTACCCCCAGGACATATCCATTAACAAAATGTCATCCAACTTTTGAGTTTTATCGGAGCACTTTTCCGTTTTATCGTCCAACTTTTGAATTTTATCGATTAACTTTCACGTTTTATCACCCAACTTTTGAATTTTATCGATATCGACCTGCCAAAGAGCGAAAAAAGGATTCATACACAAAACTGTGTGTGAATCCTTTAACTTTATTGTGTCACCCAGTCTCAATTCCAATCAACCAGTATGCATGGCATTCGTTTTAACCAATGACATCCCCACCTTTTATAATGAGCCA
This sequence comes from Lysinibacillus sp. NPDC097231, assembly GCF_044761885.1. Classification (NCBI taxonomy): domain Bacteria; kingdom Bacillati; phylum Bacillota; class Bacilli; order Caryophanales; family Bacillaceae; genus Lysinibacillus; species Lysinibacillus sp. NPDC097231. Next base: position 77,739 of record NZ_JBIWDH010000009.1, read on the forward strand.
GATTTAATAATTGAAGATAGAATTTTCTTTTTATCACTACTTCATTTTTCCTTTACTTTCTTGAACTCTAATGAAGTTACTGAGCATCTCCTTCATTTAAAGCACGCTAACTCTAACATTTATTATTTACAATCATTTTTCATCTTAAATAGTATATAATTGAGGAATAATCAATCTTATTTTTCGATCAATAGAGGTGAATTTATTGGAATTACGTCAATTACGTTATTTTGTTGAAGTTGCTGAGCGTGAGCACATTTCTGAAGCCGCCGAGCATCTCCATGTTGCTCAATCTGCCATTAGCCGTCAAATTGCAAATTTAGAAGATGAATTAGGTACACCCCTTTTTGAACGTGTAGGACGAAATGTAAAACTAACGCCGATTGGAAAAACGTTTCTTGAGTATACAATTACTGCATTAAAAGCCATTGATTTTGCTGCAAAGCAAGTAGAAGAATATTTAGATCCTGCTAAAGGTACTATAAAAATTGGTTTTCCAACAAGCTTGGCTAGTTATGTATTACCAACCGTTATCTCAGCATTCAAGCGTGAATATCCTGACTTGCAATTCCAGCTCCGTCAAGGTTCCTATCGTTTTTTAATTGATGCAGTCAAAAATCGCGAGTTAAACTTAGCTTTTTTAGGACCTCTTCCACCGAAAGATGAAACGATTCAATCAACCATTTTGTTTACTGAAAATATCGCTGCATTACTACCGGCAAACCATCCTTTAGCTAAAAAAGAAAGTATTCAGCTCGCTGATTTACGAAATGACTTATTCGTGTTATTCCCAGATGGCTTTATTTTGCACAAAGTAGCTATGGATGCCTGTCGAGCTGCCGGCTTCTTGCCAAACGTCATCTCAGAGGGTGAAGACTTAGATGCCTTAAAGGGTCTTGTCGCTGCAGGCATTGGGGTCAGCTTATTACCAGAAAGCTCACTATATGATTCTGCTGCTCGTTTTACCGTAAAGGTCCCAATTGAATCACCTACGATTCCAAGAACAGTCGGCATTATTTCTCCAGTAAATCGTGAAATTGCGCCATCAGAAAAAATATTTTTAGACTTCGTAACGAAATTCTTTTCACGTCTATCTCAATTCCAATAAAAAAAATCGCCATTGCTGGCGATTTTTTTATTGACTAAGGTGATCTATCCGTCACTTTGATGATTCTATCCGTCACTCTAGCATTTCTATCGGTCACTTTAATGATTCTATTAGTCACTTCGATGTTTCTATCCGTCACTCTGGTATTTCTATCCGTTATTCTTTAAACAACTTTTGTAAAATATAATATGATTGTTTTAAACGCTCTTCATATTTTGGAGCTTGCCATGTTTCCCAAGAATAAGATGATAATTTAGGTAAAACTTGGCTATTCGTCTCTGGTAAAGATTGGACAACATTACCTTCTTCATCTACAAATAAAGCACCAATATTAATATTATCGACTTTTATGGAAGCAGTCTCACCATCTTTATATAAATCTCCCATAAACTCACGTTGACTTGGATCTCTTGATTGAATTAGTAGCCAAGGAATTCGTAGTTCAATCACATTATCATCTGTCCACGTATAGTCTACTAACGAATTATAATCTTTGGCCTCTGGGTTAGCATTTCCTTGAAGCAGCTTCCCAGTTTCATAATAACTAAAATCGGTAGTAATTTTTTGCTCTGGTAAGTATAACTGTTTATTTAACACATAGTAAATCGGTGCAAACTTACCACTATTTTTTGTAGCAACTGGCATTCTAGGAGAAATCAAATTTAAACTATGGCCATAGAAATAATCATAGAAATCATAATATTCATCGATAACAACTCGTGAATCACCCTTTTTATTTAATTCCACAATAAAATCTATGCCATTTGAAAATGTCATATTTTTTATGGATGTTGCCGATGTATTTCCTTGGTTTGGTACTACATCAAGTAAAATGCGTGGAGAGGCTTTTTCTAAAACATCACTTTTTATTTTGAAATACAAATATTTTTCATCATAATCGACAGCAAAATCTGTAGCGTCTGAAGGTGATGTGGTATACAACTGGGAACCTTTCCACTCCTCCGTATTACCATCTACTTTTACTTTAAATCTATCAAAGCTGAGTAAGCCGAACTGCTGTTCATTTGTTTGTGCATTTGACCAAAACGGTCGACGATTTGGATCATCGTAATCCATCGTATTCCATGTTCGCTTAAACCACTCGTCCTGCCATGTAAAGACAAGTCCACCTAACAAGCCTTCGTGCATAATATCCTCATATAAATGTTGAAGCGTTTCGCCCTGTGCTTGCTCCGACATATGCCCCTGGTTCCAACCATAAACATTTTCATGTGTCATACCACGCGATCCAGGGATTCCAAACTCCGCAATAAGGACAGGCATTTGATGTGCTTCATGTAACTCTTTTAAATATCCTGCATAACTATTGTTATTGCCCCGGAAATCTTTATAATTTAAATATTTTTGATCGTAGTTAAAGAAGTCAGGGTAATATGGATACACATGATAAGAAGCAAAATGACCCGGAGCCTGCATCTCATCTTTTGTATAAATAACATTAGGATTAACGCCTACCAAGTCCTCTTCCTCAGATGGTTCAGACGGATGATCGAGTAAATCTGTTGTTACCCAGTTAGTGAAACTCATCGGACGCATCCAATTATATTTGTCCTTCTCATAAACTGTAATTAGATCCATTTGCTCAGCTAGCCAATGCTCAAATGGAGAAGCATTTTTCGTTTCGAAATACTTACCATCATATTGGCCAATTGCAGCGTGCTTTTCATTTGTACCAACAACCATTTGTGGATACCATTCAATACCTAACACCCAACCAATTACGTATTTTGAAACGTCGACATCATATAATCCTGATGCGTGACCCGTTACAGGCTTCACATAAATATTACCGTGAATCACGTCAACCATACGTTTCATTTCCATTTGAAAATCCTTCAAGGTAGCTTCATCATAGGCATCTAATGAATTAGCCAAGCCTTCCTCATTAATCCATACACCATGCAACACATACAATGGTTTATCTGGATTTTCTTCATTGTATTTAGCAAGTGCCCGGTAAAAACCTGGCGGATGCAATGTATATACACGAATTGTATTTGCATTCATATCCGCAATTTGATGGAACCATCGATAATACTCTTCTTCTGAGATAGCGGCCTCGCCTGGGAATGCTCCTGGTTTCCCCATGCCGATATTCACACCCTTAAATACGATTGGCTCCCATTGTCCATCTTTTAAAATCTCAAAGGATTGTCCTTGAATACGTGCATTAAAATTTAACTTTTCATGATTAACTGTTTCTTTAACCTCTTTTTTCTCAAAGGTTTCAAAAATTTTATGCATTACTGGTATAAAGATTGACCAGTAAAATGAACTATCAGCATACTTTTCAGCGTATTTATAGATGGTTGGTAAACCCTTTAGTTTATTGAAGGTCGGAACACGTGACACGTCATTAAAGTCTCCGGCAAAATAATAACTTGTATTATAGGGCTTATCCTGTGAAACAATTGCCGCAAATTGCTGTGGAATATCGTTGTCCTCTAATATTTTTGCTCCTTCTTCGGTTAAGTCCCATTTATAATTAGCAAGTGCATCCTCGGCATATTTAGGTGTAATAATATCAAACCAATAGCCATACTCAGCACTGGCAGAGGTATTAAAGAATTTTTCCCCTTCTTTTGTGAATTGCACTTGAATACCTTCTGTTTTTACATGCTTGTCTAGTTCTAGCACAATGAGCTTTTCAGTTCTTTCATTAAATAGAAAAAAGCCTCCACCCTTATATGGCCAATTATCACCATGTTCATCTACGACCCATTGTGGAATTTCTGAACTTTTATGATAATCAAGCTCATCGAAATAACGACCAATCCATCCAGACCATGAGATTCCTAAATAATCCTGAAACTCTTTTCTAACAGCTTCTGATGTTGGAGAGGCAAATGTATTGTACTCCGCTATTAACATGCTTTTCTTATTGCTTGCTAAACGGTCTACAATTGCCTGCCATTCTTCCATTTCTAAGCCACCAACAATTTTTTCTGAGCGTTTACCAAGGCGTTTTTCTACATTTGAGTCATCCTTTAAATCATCCTTGTAAACACCATACGTATCTGCCAAATAAATAACATCATAATTACTATAATCAGTCGGAAACTTTTTTTCTGATATACTTTTCGTTTTATCATTCGGAATCGTACCATAGTAATTTTTTTGTACATCATATGGTTGATGATCAATCCTGTATTTATAATGGTTTAAAAACCAGTTCACACCTAAATGTTCTCGATAGGTTTCATTCGGAACTGTTTTATCTAAAATCGCGACATTCAGCGGTTTTTCATCGCTCAAATACCACCAAGCTATAGGTGTAATAATGAGAATTAGAATGGCTATAACCCCTATATATATTCGCTTCATACACTTTTCTCCTTTTCAGCAATGCCGACTCGCTTCATATTACCCCAATCGCTTTTTCTAAGCATGAATCGAATTAACCCTTCACAGCGCCAGAAAAGTGTAAGTGGTCGATACCAAAAAATTTCTGTAAATGCTAAAAATATCATTCGTAATAGCTCTCTCTTTTTTGGATAAGTATTCATGCTCCAAGCCTCGAACAATATAGATGCTATTGAAAAAATTACACCATAAATAACAAAGAGTAATAACAGCATGATTGCTATTTCATAATAGATTTTCCCTAAGAAAAATGCTATAACGATATAGATATAGCCACCTAGCTCAACAATTGGTCCTAAGCATTCTACTAGCCAAAAATATGGAAATGAAATTAACCCTATCAAGCCATATTTGGGGTTTAACGTCATCTTCTTATGCTTCCAAAGACTTTCAAACAATCCCTGGTGCCAACGTCTACGTTGATTACGTAACACCCCTAATGTTTGAGGTGCCTCGGTCCAGCATACCGGGTCTGGTACAAATTCAATGCGCTTGTTCTCTTTTTTCTCTTTTATTAAACGGTGAATATTTACGACTAGCTCCATGTCTTCGCCAATAATATTTGTTGAATAACCACCAGCCTCAACAGCCCATTTTTTCGAAAACACACTAAATGCTCCCGAAATAATAAGCACAAGATTGAATTTACTTAAGGCTATTCGTCCCATTAAAAACGCTCGTAAATATTCTATTATCTGCATAATAACCAGGTAATTACCAGGTAACTGCGTTTCATATATAGAGCCAAGTTTCATTTTCGATCCATTGGCAATTCTAATATTTCCTCCAGCAGCAATTACTTCACCATCAGATAGAACAATTGGCTTCATAACACGAAGCAATGATTTTTCATCTAAAATTGAATCGCCATCAATCGAACAAAAATAAGGATATTGAGATACATTAATACCTACATTCAATGCGTCTGCTTTCCCACCATTTTCTTTATCTACTAAAATACAATTTTTATAGATTTCAGATTCATAAATTTGCTTGACCTGTTTTGTGGGGATATTTGCTCGGATAATTTTATCTACGGGCTTCATTCGGAAATGTTCGATTACGGTTTGAAGTGTATTGTCAGTAGAACCATCGCTGATAATGATAATTTCCGTTTGTGGATATCGTAAATTCAATAACGAATAGACTGTATCTACAACACCTACTTCTTCATTATAAGCAGGGACAAGTAAAGATACAGGTTTCGAATAGAAGGCATCTATATGTGCATCATCATACTCTGAGGGATCTAATCTATAGCGTTTTCGTAAATCAAGCATTGCAACAAGGAACATTGTACAATATGAAACGATAACAAATAGCATATAAAATAGAATAACGCCCCCAAAGAACCACATAAAATAATCTAATAATTTCATTGGATCCCCTGCTTTCTCACTACTATTTCCTGTGCCATTTCAATTGCATATTGGTCGTTTGAGGACTCCATAAAATGCTGTAATTTCGTTATACCTTGTCGATCTTCTGCAATGGTTTTAGCAGCTTGAGAGCGTACCCACCAATTTTCATCCTGAAGAAGCTGCTCTAAATAAGGATAGGTATAGTTTAATGGTGCATACTTAAAAATTTTCGCTACCATTAATCTTACCTCCCACATTTCTGATGTCACAAAGGGAACATAAGATTCAATTTCATCAATCACACCAATTTCGTAAAGACCCTTCAATGCTCTTATTTTTATCTCTGCCATATCATGTGATAAAAGTTGTTTTAACTTATCAATATATTGCATATTTCTTTTGACAGCTGCTGTATCAATTGCAGCAAATTGAATTTTCTTTGTCCAACCATTAAAGTCTTCAAATAATCGAATAAATACGTCATCCTCTAACAATATAAATAATCTTCTATATTCGCTTTCAGAATAATTTGCTCTTGGTTCTTTAATTCTTTCGATAAATAAATTCGGCTGAAAGAGTGAGTATATTTTTAACAGTTGAAAATACTCTTCCTCCGAAATTTTGGCTTTCTCAAATTTTTGACAGATGTCTAGTAATTCATCTATTTGCAAGTCAGCAATGCGATATAAGGCATTCATCCTAATACTCCATCGTTTGCTTGATAAATCCTGTTCATAAAACTTTTTTAAATACAAATTGGAAAAATCTTTTATTTTATGTTTAAATTTTACATCATCTGCGTTCTTTAAATATGATGAAAAGATTATTTCGATAGCTGCAACTTGAGCTCTTTCACGTGGTACAAGCACAATAGAGAAAAGCTCATCATTAAATAAATAGTCATACCAGTTTTGTGAATATTTTTGTAAATAAGCATCACGTTCTTTTTCAAAATGTATCTCTCGCTGGCGCTGATAAAGTAAATACATCGTAAATAAAAATAGTATGACTAATAAAACAGCTATTACCGTTAAAAGAAAAGATATTGACAGCTTAATCATAGCCAAAACCTCGCAAAAGTTCGTTTAATTTTTGCTTCTAGCAAACGCAAATTAAATGGTTTTACGATATATTCATCGACGCCACCCTCATAAGCATTTAGTGCAGCTCCCTCAGAATTCCGTTCTGACATCATATAAATAATGAACTTTTTCTCATTCGGCATTTCTCTCAAAACGTGTAAAATTTCTAAGCCGTTTTTACGCGGTAAAATATCGTTCATCACAATTAAATGCATATGACCCGTTTTATAACTATTGGACTGTAAAAAGCTATAGCCATCTTCATAGGCTGACACTTCTAAAGTAAAATGAGGAATATCTAATTGAAGGATCGTTGTTTCTAGCACTTTCCTAAAGATAGCATTTTGTTCAATAATGCTTACCTTAACTTGCTCATTTGGTTGTACACTATAATCAGTAACCTGTTCTATAGACCAGTCCAGCTGTTGCGCATCTGCTAGATTCTTTTTATTTTTATCTAATAAAGTTTCAAAGGAAACGCTATTTCTTATTTCTGTAATTGAAGCCTTCAACGCTATTTGCTCGAATTCCTTTTCCTGCTTTAGGATTGCAAAAATCCGTTTTAAAAACGCTTTTGCCTCTACATCACTACTTTGTAGAAAGAATATACACCAATGCTCTCCATCTGCTAATTGGAAAAGTAAATCTGTTTTTCGTATTTTTGATTGTAAAAAGCTTGAAATTTGATGATTAACATCTCTAGTCTCTTTGGGGGGATTCGCTAATTTTAAAAAGACTGCTGTAATCGTAAAACGTGAACGAATGACACTCTCACGCCACATTTCAAAATTTCGCTTTACTTCATGTTCCTGCATGATATCCTCAGCAACGATTAACTCACTCACCTTTATCACCTCAATATGGAAAAGTATTTAAATCTTTTTAATTATTTATCTATATTAATTTAAACAGAATAACACATAGTCACTATAGTAATAGATATAACTGAACAAATTCTAAACAAATCCCTTACTTAACATATATTATAATTTTGAAATAAGCTACCGAAAAATAATGTTCAGCAAAAATAACATTTTTCTGACAAAATCTTTTATATTTCATTCCAGAAAGCGAATTAAGTTTTATATTTATATACCCAGATTGTAGAATGACTAAAAATTTGAATAGTCCTAGATTATGTCTTTTGAAAGAAAAATAAAGAATGACCAAAGACATGGTGATCAAATTTTTTAATGGCTTTTGTCGAAAATTAAAAAGGGTATGTAAGCTTTAATACTTACATACCCTTTTGTAGAAAAATTATTTAACAGGTACTACTGCACCTTTCCATTCTTCAATGATGAAGTCTTGGATTTCTTTAGATTTTAATACTTCTAATAATTTTTTAATTTCTTGTTTTGTTTCGTCACCTTTACGAACAGCAACAATATTTACATATGGAGATTCCTTATCTTCAAGAGAAATAGCGTCTTCAAGTGGATTTAAGCCATTGTCGATTGCAAAGTTAGAGTTGATAAGAACTGCATCACCCTCATTGTTCTCGTACATTTGTACAAGCATTTCAGGTGCTGTATTAGCATCGAATTTGAAGTTTTTAGGGTTTTCTACGATATCTTTGATTTCTGCTGCTGTTTTATCGATACCCTCTTTAAGTTTAATTAATCCCTTTGCTTCTAATAATGAAAGCATACGGCCGTGGTCAGAAACTGAGCTAGAAAGTAAAATTGTTGCACCTTCTGGTAAATCTTCAAGAGATTTATATTTTTTAGAGTAGATACCGATTGGCTCGATGTGAACGCCACCAGCATTTACGAAATCATAACCATTATCTTTAATTTGTAAATTTAGGTAAGGAATATGTTGGAAATAGTTTGCGTCCAGGTCTCCTGATTCTAAATCTTGGTTAGGTAAAACATAGTCTTGGTATGGTTCAATTATTAAATCAATACCTTCTTTAGCTAAAATCGGTTTAGCTTTTTCTAAGATAACTGCATGTGGTGTATTAGAAGCACCTACTTTTAAAGTTACGTTTTCTTTACTATCTGCTTTATCTGAGCTTGCATCCTCTTTTTTATCAGCACCACAAGCAGCCAAAGCAAGTACTAATACTGATAGGAATAATCCTACTAATAACTTCTTCATTTTATTACACTCCCTTTTATCTTGTTCAAAATATGTTAGCGGTATATAACCGGAATAACCTCTTATTGTTTTTAGCGTTTATCTGTTTTGGCTGTAATCATATCGCCAATCCATTGAATGATAAATACTACTACTAAGATCAAAATAGTTGCCATTAATGTCACATCTTCGCGATTACGTTGGAAGCCGTCTAAGAAGGCTAAGTTTCCTAGACCACCTGCACCGATAATACCTGCCATCGCAGTATAACCAACAAGTGCTACGGCCGTTACTGTAATACCCGAAATAAGCGCTGGTAACGATTCTGGAATTAATACTTTCAAAATAATCGTTGATGTTTTGGCCCCCATTGAACGAGCTGCTTCAATAACACCTTTATCAATTTCACGTAATGCAATTAATACCATACGTGCGTAGAATGGTGCCGCACCAATAATTAGTGCTGGTAAAGCTGCATTGGCACCACGAATTGTGCCGAGTAAATATTTCGTAAATGGAATTAACAAAATAATCAATACAATAAATGGTATTGAGCGAAAAATATTAACAAGTGAACCTGTTAAAAAGTTAACAATTTTATTCGCCCATAATTGGTTAGGACTTGTTAAAAATAGTAAAATCCCAATTAATAAGCCTAGAACAAATGTGATAACTGTTGAAATCGTTGTCATGTACAATGTTTCATAAGTAGCATCCCACATTTTATTCCAATCGACATTCGGAAAGAGATTAGTTAACATTTGCAATCACCTCCGTTTGTACTTCGACTGTATTTAAGTAGCTAAGCGCATTGGCAATATTCGCTTCTGAGCCATCAATTTGCACAATGAGTGTTCCGTACGCACCATTTTTCGTTTGCGAAATATTCCCATGAACAATGCTTACCTCTACATCGAATTGCTTCACAAGATGTGAAATCACTGGCTGCTTTGTTTTTTCTCCTACAAAGATAAGCTTTACAAGTTGTCCAGTAGGGTAATTTGCTTTAATCTGCGCCACAGTTTCCTGTGTTTCCTTCGTATCCGTAATTTGAGAAACGAATTTTTTCGTAATAGCAGCTTGAGGGGCTTGGAATACTTGTAAAACCTCACCGCGCTCTACAATTTCTCCAGCCTCCATAACTGCTACACGGTGACAGATTTTGCGAATAACGTGCATTTCATGTGTGATTAACACAATTGTTAGACCTAATCGTTCGTTAATATCGACAAGAAGATCAAGGATAGCATCTGTTGTCTCAGGATCAAGTGCGGATGTTGCCTCATCACATAACAATACCTCTGGATTATTAGCAAGCGCACGAGCTATACCTACACGTTGCTTTTGTCCCCCTGATAGTTGCGATGGATATGCCTTAGCGCGTCCTTCTAAGCCAACTAGTGCTATCAATTCTTTCACACGTGCTTCACGTTTTGCCTTCGCAACACCTGCGATTTCAAGCGGAAAAGCGATATTTTCCTCAACAGTTCTTGACCACAGTAAATTAAAATGCTGGAAAATCATACTGACCTTTTGTCTAGCATCTCTGAGCTTTTGCCCCTTTATAGATGAAAATTCTTGATTGTTAACCGTCACCGTACCGGATGTAGGCTTTTCTAAACCGTTTAACAAACGAATCATTGTACTTTTACCAGCGCCACTATAGCCGATTATGCCAAAAATTTCACCTTTATTGATAGAAAGGTTGACGTCTTTGACTGCTGTTAATTCGCCATTCGCGGTTTTGTATTTCTTCGTAATATTCTGAAGCTGGATCATGGCGTATACTCCTTTTCTTTATATCAATTTCGCCTTGGCGTAATTGCGTCCGGATTTTGAATTGTGCCATTTGTAGGAAGTTAACCTAAAACCGTCACTTCCTGTGACAACGGTTAACTGACCTACATCGGTAAAAACGCCACGTCCTGTGGCTTTACCGAAATGACCGACATCGTGTCGGCCCTCGTGCAGGCCTCCTTTCAAAATCCGTGACATCCGCCAGAGCTTTGGGCCAACAGATGTTTTTTGTGCGAAAGCGTAGTGCTAACGCAGCGGCAGCAAAATGGTTTTGTCTGTGCGAAAGCGTAGCGACAGCAACAACATGATGTTGGTTACTCAGTCGTTGCCACAGGACGTGGCGTTCTTAGACTGAGTTCCTCTATTTCAGTAGGTGTTTGTACACCCACTGAATGAAGATAAAAAACCCCTTCACTCATAGACAAGTAGAAGGGGTCACGTAAATTTACGCTAAACCGTTCTCTCATCTTTCAAAGATAAATCTTTGGGTGATTTGGCACCTTTTCACATGTGTGATGGTTGCCGGGCTTCATAGGGCACTTCCCTCCGCCGCTCTTTATAAGAGTTCGATATATTTATTGTTTTAGTAATATATTTGTTACTTTACCACGCATGTAAAGTTCAGTCAATTGATTTTTTTAACAATTCGTACAAAAACGGTACGGATTGAAATGCGTAGAGCTTTTCTGTCACTTTTCCGCCATCACAGACGAGTAAACATGGTACACTTTCGATTTTATTATCATAAGCTATTTGCTCAAAATAATTTATATTTGCTTTACCAATTGGTAGCTGTGGTAATAATTGCTCGATAACTGTCATCATTTTCGATGCAACTGCACATGTTCCACACATAGGTGTATATAAATAAAAAGCAGCTTTTTCACCCGACTGTATTGCCGCGTCCCACTGCTCTTTTGACCATTCTTCCATCTTTTTCACGCAACCTTACAAAATATATTCATTATGGATTGAGAAATGTGCACGTAGTAATATCATCGCTAACACTTTTCTCGGTGTTGTCTCAACTTCCTTATAAGTTGGCATCGTACGTAAATGCTCAGCCTCTGGATAATGTCTGTCCATTAATGCCCGTAGCTTATCACCTGATGTATCTGCATCAAAAAATGTATAAAGTTCATAGCCCTCATATGGATCGAGGAGCTCTTCTAATTGATGTACACCAATTGTACCATTCGTACAAAGTATTGTAACATCTTCACTTAAAATAGGTTCAATTTGAAGCTTATCCGAACGGCCCTCAACAATTAAGCACTTCCCATCGAACATCACGCCACCCCCTATTTTTCCCTTATAATCATTATATTAATAAACTTGATGGTCACTCAGGCATTTTCACAGGTTGTGATATTGTAGGCCTTGAATAGGGGCTATACTCGCACCAACTATAGAGGATCTGTAGTCCCACTAAAACATTTTACTGGATGAAGATAACAAAAAACGCCGGTGAGTTCCGACGTTTTTCTATTACAGGCTTGTCTTATTCTGCAATCATTTCTTCGTATTGCTCAGCTGTCATAAGTTTTTCAACTTCTGATGCATCAGCAGGCTCTACCACGATCATCCATGCTTTTTCATATGGTGATTCATTTACGAATTCTGGGCTATCTTCTAAATCTGCATTTACTTCAACTACTGTACCTGAGATTGGTGCGTATAATTCAGAAACTGTCTTAACAGATTCTACGCTACCGAATGGATCATCTGTTTTGATTTCATCGCCAACTTGTGGAAGCTCAACGAAAACGATATCTCCAAGTTCAGATTGTGCGAAGTGTGAAATACCGATACGTACTTTACCATCTTCTACTTTTACCCATTCATGTTCTTCAGAGTATCGTAAGTCTTTAGGTGTGCTCATGCAAAAAACCCCTCCATAAATATGTAATATATTCATTTTCAGTGTGCCATACTTCTTGCATAAAAACAAGCAAGAATCAATTATGCCTCGGCATAATTGTGTCCGGAATCGGCTTTGTGCTTGCACAAAGAACTCCTTTCCGATTCCTTGACATCCGCCGGAGGCTTTGGGCCAACGCGATGTTGGTCACTCAGTCGTTGCCACAGGACGTGGCGTTCTTAGACTGAGTTCCTCTATTTCAGCGGATGTTTGAAAAGTGACTTATAACCGAATTCAACACACACCTATAGAGGTGGTTGACTTCTGCTAAAAGAAGTTAAAAGCGGTTATTTCCAAGCTTGCTCAAAATCCGATTCTTTAAACCCTAAAGTAACTTTTTTTCCATCTGTTACAATCGGACGTTTAATCAGCATACCATCTGAAGCAAGCAGTTCTAGTTGCTCCTCATCAGTCATGTCAGCCAGTTTATCCTTCAAGCCAAGTTCACGATATTTCATACCAGAAGTATTAAAAAATTTCTTTAAAGGGATTTCACTTGCTTGCCATAAGCTTGTTAATTCATCCTTCGTAGGTGGTTGCTCAACAATGTGAACTTCTTCATATGAAATCCCATTGTCATTTAGCCACTTTTGCGCTTTTTTACAAGTAGTACATTTTGGATAATGAATAAATTGAATCGTCATTTAAAGGCTCCTCTACTAGGACACTAACTTTCAGCGTCTTCTCATTTTCTGTAGTATACCATCATAACTGTTACGAACCAAAGTGAAACCTCATCACGCCAAAGCGTGGGGTCTTGGCAGGTGGATATCGATAAAATTCAGAAGTTGGGTGGTAAAACGTGAAAGTTAATCGATAAAATTCAAAAGTTGGGCGATAAAACTCAAAATGATATTTTGTTAAATCATATATCATGTAGATAAGTTGATTGCCACATCTGCCAAAGAGCTTTATTTAATATGACACCTGTAAATCTCACTGATACTATAGTTTCTCAACAAAAAACCTAGCTATCACATGTCGGATAGCTAGGCTTTTTTTATGATTAAACTACAAATTTTTCTGCTTCGATTAGCTTAACAGAAGCTTCTCGTTTCTTCGCGATTAAGTTGTATGGATTGTTACGAGTTAACTTACGTAGTGCAGATAATGTCATGCGTGCTGCATCACCGTCTGCTGAAGCAAGAATTGTGTCTTTTGCTTCTTTTTCAATTTCTGCAAATGCTTCTTGGCAGAAGATTTGAGTGTACAGTAATTTTTGATGCGCTTTTTCAGCACCGTCACGAGCAATAGCTTTTTCTGTACGTAATACAGCAGACTCCATAGCGAACAATTGGTTTGCAATGTTTGCAATATTCACTAATACTTCTTGCTCTTGATCAAGCTTCGCGCCGTAGCGTTGTGCCGCTAAACCTGCTGCTAAAACAGCAATTTTCTTCGCATTTTTCACAAGATATTTTTCTTGTGCTAATGGCTCTGTACCGATATCCTCAGGCATTAACATAAGAAGCTCTTGCTGTAAATTTTGAGCTACTTGAAGTAATGGTAGTTCACCTTTCAATGCCTTTTTCATAAAGGTACCAGGTACGATCATACGGTTAATTTCATTTGTACCCTCAAAAATACGATTAATACGAGAATCACGGTAAATACGTTCAACTTCATATTCAGCCATAAAACCGTAACCACCATGTAATTGAACAGCCTCATCTGCAATGTAATCTAAAGTTTCTGAGCCGAAAACTTTCGCAATAGAGCATTCAATCGCATACTCGGCAATTGCACCAGCAATTACTTTTCCTTGCTTTTGCTCTTCAGGGCTTAATTGACTTAAACGGTCCTCAAATAAGCCTACTGTACGATAGTTTAATGATTCAGACGCATATAATTGAGAAGCCATTGTCGATAATTTTTCTTTTGTTAGATTAAAATCAGACAGCTTTGTTTTGAATTGCTGACGTTGGTTCGTGTATTGAATGGCTAGCTCTAATGCACGCTTCGAGCCACCAATTGTTCCAACACCTAGTTTATAGCGACCGATATTTAAAATATTAAAGGCAATAACGTGTCCGCGACCCACTTCTCCTAGTAGGTTTTCAACAGGTACTTCTGCATCTTCAAGTACTAATGTACGAGTTGAAGAAGATTTGATACCCATTTTCTTCTCTTCTGGTCCTACTGAAACGCCATTGTAAGCACGTTCTACGATAAATGCTGAGAATTTATCGCCATCGATTTTGGCATAGACAACAAATACATCAGCAAAGCCTGCATTTGTAATCCATTGCTTTTCACCATTTAGAATATAGTGTGTACCTGCATTATTTAATTTCGCTGTCGTTTTTGCACCTAATGCATCAGAACCTGAACCTGGCTCTGTTAATGCATAAGCAGCAATTAATTCACCTGAAGCAAGCTTTGGAAGATACTTTTTCTTTTGCTCTTCGTTGCCGAAAAGTACGATCGGTAAAGATCCAATACCTACATGTGCACCATGCGTAATAGAGAAGCCGCCAGCAACAGACATTTTTTCTGCGATTAATGCAGAAGAAACTTTATCTAATCCTAGACCTTCATATTCTTCAGGTACATCTGCACCTAGTAAGCCAAGCTCACCTGCACTTTTTAATAGACGAACTGAATGCTCAAATTCATGGTGTTCTAAATTTTCTACTACTGGTAACACTTCATTTGCTACATACTCTTCTGTAGTTTTAGCAATCATTTTATGCTCATCTGTGAAATCTTCTGGTGTAAATACACGATCCAATTCCACATCTTCAATAATAAATCCGCCGCCTTTAATGAAATCCGTTGTTTTTTCTGTCATGCTAAACTTCCTCCCTATGCATCTATTTTTAATGGCTTTATTTCCCCAATATATAGAAAAGCTCGAAGCACTGTGTTCGGAGGCAACCGGAAACGCCGCACTCCAAGCTGTTCTAGCAACAATCCTTTGGCATAATTGCGTCTGGATTCGACTTTATGCAAGCACAAAGAACTCCTTTCCGAATCCATGACATACGCCGGAAGCTTTAGGCCAACTCGATGTTGGTCACTCAGGCGTTTCCACAGGATGTGAAGTCCTTAGCCTGAGTTCCTCTATTTCAGCAGATGTTTGAACAGCTACTGAAATAAGTTATAGAATTTCAAATACGCCTGCTGCGCCCATACCGCCGCCAATACACATTGTTACGACACCGTATTTCTTACCTTGACGCTTCAATTCATGAATAAGCTTTAATGTTAAAATGGCTCCAGTTGCACCAAGTGGATGACCTACCGCAATTGCTCCACCATTGACATTTACTTTGTTTTGGTCGATGCCTAGATGACGTACAACCTGTAAAGATTGTGAGGCAAAGGCTTCATTAATTTCCCAAATGTCGATGTCATCAATTGCTAGACCTGCAATTTCAAGTGCTTTTGGTACTGCCACAATTGGGCCAATACCCATCACCTCAGGAGGTACACCACCAACTGCAAAGCCTAAAAACTTTGCCATCGGCGTAAGTCCTTGCTTTTCAGCTTCCTCACGATCCATCACCAGTACTGCTGCTGCACCATCAGAAGTTTGAGAGGCATTACCGGCTGTAACACTGCCCTTCACATGGAAGGCTGGTCGAAGTTTCGCTAAACCTTCTACAGAAGTTCCTGGACGTACACCCTCATCCATACTAAACGTGAATTTTTTCACTTGTGGTTTATTATTATCATCCACGTAATGCTGTTCTACCTCGATTGGAACGATTTCATCATTAAACTTACCTTCTTTAATAGCTTTTTCGGCAAGCTCGTGTGAACGGACAGCAAATGCATCTTGGTCTTCTCGACTTACATTGTACTGACGTGCCACTTCTTCAGCGGTATGCCCCATCCCCATATAATATTGAGGAGCAGTTTCTGCTAAAGTCGGATTTAAGCGAGGTGTATTACCAACCATTGGCACCATACTCATCGACTCAACACCACCAGCAAGAATCGCCTTCGAATGACCAAGCATTATACGCTCTGCTGCATAAGCAATTGCTTGTAATCCTGATGAACAGAATCTATTAATTGTTAGCGCTGGTGTTGTATCCGGTAACCCTGCAAGCGCCCCAATGCTACGTGCTACGTTCATGCCTTGCTCAGCTTCTGGCATTGCACACCCTAAAATTAAATCGTCAATCGGACCTTCATAGCCCGCTCTTTTTAATGTTTCTTTGACAACGACCGCTCCAAAATCATCTGGTCTAACTGTTGCTAAAGAACCCTTCTTCGCTTTTCCAATAGGAGTTCGTGCTCCTGCTACAATAACGGCTTCACGCATCGTATTAATCCCCCTTTGTTTCATGTGCAAGTATGGTCAGTTCAGTCTTAACATTAGTTACGTAGTGGTTTTCCCTTTAAAAGCATGTGCTGCATTCTTTGTTGAGATAATGGATTTGCCACTAGGCTTAGGAATGCCTCACGTTCTAAGTTTAATAGGTATTGTTCATCTACTAATGTGCCGTATGGAACTTTACCACCAGCAATAACATACGCTAATTTTTTAGCAATTGTTAAATCGTGTTCACTAATATAGCCTGATTCAAACATTCCTTGCGCACCGATTAGTAGCGTACCGTAGCCAGATGCACCGACTACAGGAACTTTCGTAGGTACAGGTGGTTGATAGCCTGCCTCATAAAGCGCTAGTGCAGCTTGTTTTGCATCATATATTTGGTGATCTGGGTTAACAGAAATTCCGTCAGCAAAATTTAAGAAGTTATTCTCACGCGCTTCTTCACCAGATGTCGAAACTTTTGCCATTGCAATTGTTTCAAATACTTTATTAGCAATATGTTGATAGTCTACCTCGACATCGTTTGGTAAGCCTTTGATGAATTTTTGGTAAAGTGCTTTATTACCGCCACCGCCTGGAATTAAGCCAACGCCTACTTCCACTAAGCCCATATATGTTTCCATTGTTGCTTGAATATGTGCAGCTGGTAAGCAAACCTCTGCACCACCACCAAGAGTCATTGCAAAAGGTGCTGCCACAACTGGCTTACGAGAGTATTTAATCTTCTGCATTGCATCCTGGAAAGCTTTAATAACGAAATCTAGTTCAAAGATATTATCATCCTGTGCTTCTACTAAAATCATTCCTAGATTAGCACCTACACAGTAGTTTTTACCTTGATTTCCGATGACTAAGCCTTTAAAGTTTGCCTCTACTTCGTCAATCGCATAGTTAATCATTTGAATAATGTCTAAGCCAATTGCATTTGACTGAGAGTGGAATTCAAGTAATGCAATTCCGTCACCTAAATCTATTAAGCTAGCACCTGTATTTGATTTAATAACACCATGCTTTTTCTTGTAGCGTTTTAAGTTAATTTCTTTTTCATTGACTGGCACTTTTACATATTGTGAACCATTATAGTACGCTAAGTCTCCGTCAATTTCAGAATAGAATGTGTCATAGCCGTTCGCTAACATTTCTTTGACAAATGCCGGTACTTCACGACCCTCTTTCTCCATTTTCGCTACAGATTCTTTCACGCCAATTGCATCCCATATTTCAAACGGACCTTGCTGCCAGCCGAAGCCCCATTTCATAGCATTGTCAATTGCTACGATATCATCAGCAATTTCACCATGTAACTGTGCAGAGTATATGAGCGTCGGAGCGAAGATACCCCATAATAGCTCTCCTGTACGATCCTTGGCATATGTTAACATTTTCACCTTATTTGCTAACCCACGCGTTTGTTTTGCCATTTCAATGGAAGGTGTTTTTAATTTTTTCGCTGGGCTATATTCTAATGTGCTTGGATCAATTTCAAGTATTTCTTTGCCTTGCTTTAGGAAGAAGCCTTGACCAGATTTTGCTCCTAACCAGCCGTTCGCTACCATTTTCTGCAGGAATTCTGGTACTGCAAATACTTGCTGCTCTTCGCCTGTTGTTTGATCATAGACATTTTTTGCGACGTGAATAAATGTATCTAAACCTACCACATCTAACGTTCGGAAGGTTGCAGATTTTGGACGTCCGATTAGTGGGCCTGTTACAGAATCCACTTCGCCAATTGAATAATCGCCCTTCACCATTTCTTGTAATGTGATTAGTAAACCGTACGTTCCAATACGATTGGCAATGAAGTTTGGCGTATCCTTGGCAAGTACGACACCTTTTCCAAGCACATCTTCTCCCAGTGTTTTCATAAAACTTACAACCTCTGGCGCTGTTGTGTTCGCTGGAATAACTTCAAGCAATTTTAAATAACGAGGCGGGTTGAAAAAGTGAGTGCCAAGGAAATGCTTTTTAAAATCTTCAGAACGCCCTTCTGCCATTGCATTAATACTGATGCCAGATGTGTTTGAACTAATAATTGTTCCAGGCGTACGTACAGCATCAATTTTTTCATATAAGTTTTGTTTAATTGCTAAATTTTCAACGACAACCTCAATAATCCAATCTACATCTTTTAACTTCTCTAAATCGTCCTCAAAGTTGCCAACCGTTAGTAGTGATAAATTTTTCTTAGAAGTAAGTGGTGCTGGCTTTTGCTTTAATAACTTTTGAACAGCTCCGTTTACAATACGATTTCTTACAGCTGGATGCTCTAGAGAAAGTCCCTTTGCCTCTTCCTCTTTTGTTAGTTCCTTCGGCGCAATATCTAGTAATAATGTTGGAATACCGATGTTTGCTAAATGTGCTGCAATTCCGGAGCCCATTACCCCAGAACCTAGAACAGCTGCTTTTTTAATGTTGTAAGTCACAAGCAATTCCCCCTTATTCTCCCATTGAATGAATAGCCATTCATTTTTTGACCAAAAAAATATCAAGTCTGCCTTAGCGTACTTTTTTGCCCAGATTTTGTAAATAGTTAACAAATTCTGTAGCATACGACTGAGGCTTATCTTCGTTCAGCTACCATTATAATTTCAGAGGTAACATTTCCCACCGAATGAAGATAAAACTACTTTTCTGTTCTTAGTGTAGATTATTTTGTCTAATTTAGCAATCTTTTTTCTTCAATTATTTTTGCAATATACAACTTTTTTTGTTTTTTACGAGCAAAAATAGGACAACAAGTAGATATCAATAATGCCAAACAGAAAACTTTCAGGTTACGAGAAAAATGTGTAGAATGGAAAGCAAGGAGAGTGAAATACTAATGAAAACAATTACAACTGCTGAACAATTTAATGAACTGATCTCTGGTGACCAAAAGGTACTAGTGAAATTTTATGCTGGCTGGTGCCCTGATTGCACACGCATGAATATGTTCATTGATCCAATTATCGAAGAGTACAACCAATATGACTGGTACGAGCTTAACCGCGATGAGCTTCCAGAAATTGCAGACAAATATGATGTTATGGGTATCCCAAGCCTATTAATTTTCCAAAACGGTGAAAAATTAGCACATTTACATAGTGCCAATGCTAAAACACCTCAGCAAGTTACAGAATTCTTATCTGCACAACAATAATTAGCTAGACTAAAATAGCAAAGTTAATGTAGAAGAGCTACTAATCTGCAGCGAAAGCCGCAAGTTACTGAATTCTCTTATTTACACAACAATAATCAGAAAAAGAGCTGCATTTCTTATTGAAATGCGGCTCTTTTTACAAAGGAGAATATGATGCACCAACAATTATCATTACATGGAAAATCACAATACGATGCATCCATTTCACCAAACTATCGTAATTCTGCCTGTGGGCCTACGACCGTACACGTAATCTTAAACTATTTAAACGACACAGCTCCTTCGGTAAATGAGCTTTATAAACTTCTTGGTGGAACAAAAATCGGGTTATTCAAATGGCGTCTCATTCGCAATCTCCGTCGGCTTCGTCCAACATGGGATATTCGCGATTGTTCACTAAAAGAGGCTATGCAGGAAATTGATGCAGGCCGTCCTGTCGCCATACGCTTTGACCGATATTTTAGCCTGAATTGGAGGGA
Source organism: Lysinibacillus sp. NPDC097231 (assembly GCF_044761885.1). Classification (NCBI taxonomy): domain Bacteria; kingdom Bacillati; phylum Bacillota; class Bacilli; order Caryophanales; family Bacillaceae; genus Lysinibacillus; species Lysinibacillus sp. NPDC097231. Next base: position 98,380 of record NZ_JBIWDH010000009.1, read on the forward strand.
TAAAAAATCTGCCTTCGCCTATCATTGGGTACCACTTATTGGCTATGAAATACGAAATGATGAGCTATTGTTAATGTTCCATGATAATGGTGGTCATGATCGTGAAAGTAAAATCCGAACAGCATCTTTTAAAGATAATGACAAAGTGTTGAGCTTCGTAAAAATTACACCGAACTAAAAATCAGTGAGGGTTTTTCTTCATCCCCCACTGATTTTTAGTCTTCACTGGCTTTTATGGTCAGTTAATCTCCTACTTAACTTCTTTGCATTCGCTTAATTTTTGAAGTGGAACCAACTCGCATTCATCTCACCACCTATAGAGATGGGAGTCTTCTGTATCTACGCTGTCGCTGTGCTTTCGCGCAAAAAACATTTGCCGCTATGCTTTCGATGCAAAAAACATCTGCTGAAAGAAGTTAAATAAGGGAATACAACGAACGTGCCTGCTTGGCAATTAATGTGTAACCATGTGCTTCAATTTCTTTAAACACTTGCGGCTCGTAGCTTGGGATAGCTAACTTTGTAAATTCAGCTTCAATTGCTACGTTTGTTTGAATAGTTGCAAGCTCGTGTGACAATTTTAGCATATCTAGATTCTCTTTAATTTTCGTACGTTGACCTGGTTTTAATTCATCCAACGATGAAAGAACATTATCAATAGAACCATATGTTTGAATTAGTGTAAGTGCCTGCTTTGGTCCAATTCCTTTAACGCCTGGGTAACCGTCGCTAGTATCACCCATAAATGCCTTAACCTGTGCAAATTGCAATGGTTCAATGCCATATTCTTCTTTAAAGCGTGTATGCGTGTAAATGTCATACTCTGTGTAGCCTTTTTTTGTAAAAGCAATTTCCGTTGATGGTCTTAAAAGCTGCAGTAAATCTTTGTCTCCACTAATTACCGTAATGTTAGCCTCATCCTGCCACTTCGTAATCATCGAGCCAATTAAATCATCAGCCTCCATCCCTTTAACCCCAAAATTTTGCCAGCCAATTTGTTGAGATAAATTTTTTGCCATATCAAATTGTGGCAGCATTTCCTCTGGTGGTGCAGGTCGATTTGCCTTGTAGCCATCAAATAACTCATTGCGGAAAGTATGGGCACCCATATCCCAACAAACTGCAAGATGTGTCGGCTTCATAATAGATTGTGCAGTTAATACATGACGCACAAATCCTTGGGCACCATTAGTTGGTGTACCATCTGCAAGGCGAATATAATGTCCCATCGCAGCAGAAGCAAAAAATGAACGGAATAATAGCGCCATACCATCCACAATTAATAGTTTTGGTTTTGTTGTCATGATGAAAAATCCTCTCTATAACAATACAATGATTGTAGTAATTGATTTTTAAGCATTGTTCTATTATAGCAAACTATCATTAAACTTCATTGTAAATATATACAAACCATTCATAACTACCGAACTATGGCCTTGCCTTTCTTTGAAATACGATTACGGTGATCCAGCTGAATGCCGGTTAGCCATTGTAAAAATGCTGTTACCCCCATCTTCACTGTTTCCTGACGTAGATCCCCCTCTTTTGGATCAGCGTAAACAAAGTCGATATGGCGAACACCTTCATTTTCGCCAATGAGCTTTAGAATATCAAACAACTCATAGGCGGTTAAACCACCTGGCGTTGCTGCAGGGACATCTGGTGCGAACGTAATGTCTAATGCGTCTAAATCTACTGAAACATAAATACGATCGACCTCATACATAAGTTGACGAAGCATTTCACGAATGGTTAGTTGTATTCCATCGCGGCGCATTTGCTTTAATGTAATCATATGTATTCCCTGTTCTTTAGCGTAGTGGATCATTTCAGGTGAATTGAAAAAGCCGTGTAACCCGACATTATAAACATGTTTTCCCTCGACGGTTCCTGCTGCAATGAGCTTCTGTATTGGAGAATCTAAAGCTAAGCCAACTTCCTCTTGATTCCGTGCATCCAAATGCGTATCAATTTGAATGACACCTATTCGTTCCTGTGGAAAAGCATTCTTTATCCCTCTTAGTGAGCAAGCTGTAATCGCATGATCCCCACCAATAAGGCACGTAAAACTTTTTGAATAAGCAGTACTTAAGTTTTCGACTGCAGCTTCAATGGCGGACTCTGAAAGCATTCTATCTGTCGCATGGATGGCCACATCACCTACATCAACGACTGCTAATGAACGTAAATCTACCTGCTCATCTAAATTATAAGATTGAAAACCTGGCCAAACCTTGCGGAATGCAGTTGGATACTGGGCCTTTTTAGATGCTTCACTGGCATATGATAATAAAGCACCGTACAAAACAATATCGACATCATTTGGATGAGGATTTTCCTGTTGCTTAATCCATTGATGCATTGCTGAGCCCTTTTCTTGCTTCCATTGCCACCCTGGTTGTATAAACATGTTATAATCTACCACCTTTACACCGATTTTATAGCTACCATAAATAGTCTTTTTAAAACAAAGTCCATTGACCTATGATAACTTATTACCTACTTAAAACTACCTAATAATTTTCTTCTATATTAAATAGTAACATTAGTACAACAATTTCGTCATCGCTCGGTACTTTCCCTTTTTATTGTCTGAAAAATTCTCGAAAATTGTATTTTTATTCGTAAAACAAAAAAATAGCAGACTAGGCATTTTTCTAGTTTGCTATTTTTTCTGTTTGGACAAACTGTGACATAACTCAGCGACTTCATACATGGTATAACTTTGAAAGTTATATTTATTCCGTAATTCTTGATAATATTGCAAAATCTCCTCGAGCATGGCTAAATTTTTTTCTATGTTCTTACCAAAGTTATGAGGATGCCACCATAAATGATAAAATGCTTTAGATGTTGCAGCTGCATGCAACCCGTCTTTAATACGATTAATCTTCAATCCCTCAAAAAATCGTAAAGGACTACAATAAGGCCTTAAGAATGCACTTGAACGAACATTGATAAATGAATCTTGATGCATTTCTTCTAAAGATACCAAATGATTACCTGTTACATTAACATAACTATCTAGCCACTTTTTTGCTCCTAATAGCCGACCTTTCTTCGTAAATCTTTGAGGATCGTACAATGGATGTTTTTCATTTCCTCTGTAACATACAAATCCCACTTCCTGACATGCTGCGAAATATTCTGCATTTACTTGATTGCGCGGAAATACAATTGACTTCATCGGTGCAACATAATCTTCACTAATCATGGCGGTAGCATGTAAATCTGTACGAAAACTTGCCTCTGTTTGTCCTTTTTCTAAACAGTAAAAATGCGAAAATGTATGACTTCCTATTTCCTGATTTGGTGTACATTTTATCTTCTCGATTAAGGACCTCCCAAAATGCAAGAGATCTTCTTGTTCATTTTCTCCTACCTTTGAAAACTGTGTATGTGCTGCATATTGCATGTTTTCATATTTTACAGGGATACCTCGTAAATAATGAGCCATTTCTTCTTTTGTTTCTGCAAATAATAAACCAACTGTTGCCCATGTTGCATGTATGCCATATTGTTCGAATAACTCTAATATTTTGGGCAACGCCTGGCGTACACCGTATAGGTTTTTATTGTATTGTCCGTATCTAAATACATCATGGACACCCCAATTCAGCTCAAAATCTAATGATATGACAAGACCCCCATGATTTACTTCGATTGCTACTTCCTCCATTTTTGCACACCCAGTAACAATGCACTTATTTTCGATTGGGTAATGTAACCAGAGTAAACATTAACAACCTGTCCACCAAAGCTAAGTTTAAATTCACGAACATTTTGATCATCTGTTAGCTTCCCTATGTCATATAAAACAAAGCCCTGTTCCTTTAAATGCAATAAATTGTGCCACAATAAGAAACGATTTGCATAACGAATTGGTCGTTTTAAATGATCTGGAAGCGATTGCGAGTGGCAAGTCGCCACATAATAAGACATTGCTTTATTAGCATGTACTATATCAAGTCTATAGCATAATGTTTGTCCGCAAATGCTCCGAATCTCAGACAACAATAGAGCACCTTTATCATTTAAGAGCATAATGGCTTCCATTTGAGACTTACTAATTAGCTCAAGTTTTTTCCTTTTTGCAAAATTATTATAAAACTGTTGAAAGGCTCGTAAATTTTCCTCTGACGGCTCCTTATAAATAAAAACTTGATAGGATTCTTTTTGTGCACGACGAAGGATTTTTCGATTACTTTCTGAAAGAGCAAGATACAACGATAACTCACTCTCTGTTAGGTGAATATGAACCGTCTCACCTTTTACAAGCTTCCGGCTTGGCACAAGTGAATTTGTATAGCCAACAACCTTCATTGTTTTTCTAACATTAGCTGGCTTTTCTACAAAATAAAAATGCTGCATCGCGATATTCCATCGCTTACTTTTAATGGACAGAATGAACATCGCCCCCACTCTCTGTGTATTTTTCTTCATGATTTCGCTCATAACGAGCACATTTGAAATGTTTCATTCGAGAAATACGTTTATAGCCTAACTGCAATAATTGTTTACGCTTTCGCCATTGCCAAAAGCTCGCAGTAACCCATAGTGTTTGCGCAGGTTTCACTTTCTGGAAAAAGGCTGTTATAATATCGATATTTTTATAAACATCATACGTTAAAAAATAAGTTTGCTTTGGCAACGATTCAACAATTTGCAATGCATCTACAGGCCAATTAGTGGCATGTAAAGCAAACGCAGGCTTATTCGTTTCTGCAAAGGAATCTTTATAAATGGTATATCCCTTATAAAAAAGAGAAATAATTTCTTCCTGACCAAGTTGCATCGCCTCCTGTATTGACATCTCCTCAAACAAATCTCCTACAGGCCGTTGTGGTGTTGCACTGTCCAATGGGGATAATTCAAACAAATCCACTTGCTTAAAACGAATAAACTTTTCTACGAATAGTTGTCCATATTCTAGCCAATCTTTGACTTTCCCATACTTTACTAAGTAACGTAATTGACCTAAAGTATTACGTCTCCATTCCACAACTCGATGGTTGCCTTTTAAAAATTCTTTTAATCTCTCTTTTAACGTATAACAACTTTCCAAAAGTTTTGCACGCTTCGTTCCACTACTTACAAGCATATGTCTTGTAAAATCAATACTTGAGCGCCAATCGAACTTATATGGCTCATAACCAATACTCATATCAAACAAGCGATAGTTTTCAGAATACGTTCGCTTGATGGTTTCCTGATTCATTAACTTGCCTGCCCCAAATATATTAAAGGTCGGTTCATGCGCGAGAGCATAAGACACATAACGTCCACGACAGCAAATTCCATAGGTGAAGGCAATCCATTGATTTTCAAAGACAAGTGCTTCTATCTCTACTTGCAATGCTTCCCCTTTAAGAAGTGTTAAGCGTTCGAAAAAATCTCTTTTCTTTCCTTTTGTAAAATCACTCGTATCTAGTTTTTTGGCCCATCTTCGATCATATAATCTAAACACTTGCCAAAGCTCGTCCTGAGACGGCACCTTCCTCGTTAAAGAACCTAAATTCTGTAGCTTTCTCTCACTTCTATCCATACCATGTAATTTTCTAAGTTGCTTGAAATGGCTGTGGAAATCTATATCGTGAAAGGCAAGATACGGTGTCACAACACGAAAAATACTTGGCTGTAATTGCCTTTCAATAAAATATTGCTCTATTACCTTTGTAGATTCTTTGCTTTCCAATAGTCCATGAAAAGAAAATAGTAAGTGCTTATGTTGTTTGATGAGCTGATCAAATACAAAGGTTATAGCAGGTAATAGCCATTCTTCTTTTGCTATAATGCCAGTGTAATTTGCAACTTTCTCACCTGTGAACGCGTAAATCCGTAACCCCCATCGAAGTCGGACAGTAAATGGGAAGAAGGCAATAATATTGCCCTCCTGTTCGACTGCATAGAGCTCCACTCGCTCTTTACGCCCTACAATTTGCCACCAATTATAAAACCAAGCAAATTCTATAAATGGGTTATCATTGCCTTCATTTGCTAAAATCTCATCCCAAATATCCTTGTACCACATAAGCTCATCATCTGTTCTAATGCGAATTAATTGCAAATTAATCACCTTTCTTAGCCAACTTTGAAACCGCCTGTTCGTAGACAAATAATGTTTTTTGATACATTGGTGTAAATGTAAAATTCCTTAAGAAATGACGTTCACTAACGTCACCCATTTTTTGCCGTAATGTCTCATCCAGTAACAACTGTCTTAGCCTTTTCTTTAGTAAGCTTTTATCATCTCGGTTAATTAAAAATCCATTCTCATTGTCAGAAACTAGCTCATTTATGCCACCTACATTCGTTGCGATAATGGGAAGTCCTGCCCGCATTGCTTCAATAATGGAAATCGGCAACCCCTCCCAATCGGAAAGCAGGACAAATAATTGACTTTCTTCAAGCAAAGCTGTGACATCTAATTGATTGCCCAAAAATGCTACACGTTCTGTTAACTTCTTATCCGCTACAAATTTTTCTAAATTAGGACGCAGTGAGCCATCACCTATAAATTGAAGGCGCCAAGGTACATCAGAAAGCTCAGCTAAAGCCTCTAGCAGTAAATCCTGTCTTTTTGGCACTTCAAAGCGAGCAACCATCACAATTAACGGATGCTCCTCTTTCTCTCTATGGTGTGCTGCTCGCTTTTCTATTTGTTCGATGCCATTATGAATCGTTAACATTTTATGTGCAGGGGCAATTCTTTGCGTTAACGCTAGCTTACGGTCATATTCAGATACTGTAATAATTTTAGCTGTTAATGGCTGCACTGATTTTTCAATGCGGCTATACATCAACTTTTTTTTACGGGGTACACCCTCTGTAAAACTCCAGCTATGGGCAGTAAAAACGGTTGGAATACGCAACAAGCTACCAACTACACGTCCAATTGCGCCCGCCTTCGATGAATGCGCGGCAATGATATCTGGTTTTATTTTTTTGAATGCAGCTCTTAATTGCCAAAAGGTCTGTAAATCTTTTTTTAGATGAATTGCTCGTTGCATAGCTGGGATACTGATAACATCAATCTTTTCTTCTTGTAAGCGCCAAAGTGATGCATCATACAGACCTGTTACGATGGTTACTTCATGGGCATCTTGCTTTAATTTTATAGCTAGTGCCTCCACATGTTTTTGCGCTCCACCAATCTTATCCATACGTGTAATTAGTTGAACGATTTTCAGTACCCAACACTCCTTATTTTTTAATAAGCACCTGTTCTCGCTAACACCACGTAAAGTGTTTTGATGACTATTTTTACATCCATCCAAAAGGAGTAGTTCTCAACATATTCAAGGTCATATGAAATTTTCTGTCCGTGAGAAATATTAGAGCGGCCGTTAATTTGAGCAAGCCCGGTTAACCCTGGCTTTACTTCTAAACGTCGTGCCTGCAGTGTGTTATAAGCATTTGTGATAGTTGGAACTTCTGGGCGCGGTCCAACAATACTCATATCTCCTTTTAAAACATTAATAAGCTGTGGGATCTCATCAATACTTAGCTTCCGAAGAACAGCCCCCACCTTTGTAATTCGTGTATCCTGTTCAGTTTTAAAGAAATAATCATCTGGAATCCCATCAGTACACATAGTAGGCATATTCACTGGAACTGCCTGTATACTCATTGTCCGTAGCTTCCAAATAACAAAGCGCTGATGATCTAGACCAGTACGAATTTGTTTAAAAAAAACAGGGCGGCCAGTACTAATAAGTAGAATGGAGAATACTACCAATAAAAGAGGAATTGTTATGAAAAGTAAAAGGAATGCCCCAGTAATATCAAAAAGTCTTTTTCCGTACTGTCCATAAAATGTGAAAGTCTGAGTTGTCTGATCTTGCAATACATCATCCTTTGCATTTTTTTAGCACTTAACTTTATATATTCATTCTGAGCATTTATAGAACTATTTTTAAAAAGTAATGACACAAATCAATGACGAAAAAAAGGAGCTATTTCAAATAACATTTTGAAAAACTCCTTGAAATTATTATATGTTCAACCTTTCATTGAGTTGAATGATTTAAGCCTGTATTATCTGCACTTCACAGTCAATTTGAACATTTCCCTTTAATGCTTTACTAATCATACACGTTTGTTCAGCTTTCTCAGCTAATCGATAAATTCGTTTTTGCTCACGTTCAGATAAATTATGCACAACAATGCTTGGCTTATGTACGATTTTCTCATAGGTATAAACACCATTTGTAACATCAACAAAGCCATCCGCCTGCATGGATAAGTCTGATACAGCTATCTTTGCATTTTCAAGTAATGCAGCAAGTGTAATTAAATAGCAAGTTGCTGCCGCTCCGAGTAACATTTCATCAGGATTTGTCCCAATTCCCGGTCCATTCATTTCCCGAGGAATAGAAATTTTTGTGTTTAAATTGGTCGCAGCAATATTACCTGTCCCATTTCTCCCCTCTGACCATTTTAAATTCATGTTAAAAATATGTTGAACCATAAAAATCCTCCTTTTGCTTTGTGGATGCGCGTAGGTTACTAGGGCGATAACCAGCAATCTTAGTTGAAGGCTCAATGTATGTAGTCGATAACGGTTGCCCGAGCGTTTTCCTTTTTACCTGAGCAGTTTCTTGCGCTACCTGAGCGCTGTTCTTTTTCACCTGAGCAGTTTCTTGCGCTACCTGAGCGCTTTTCCTTTCCACCTGAGCAGTTTCTTGGGCTACCTGAGCGCTTTTCCTTTTCACCTGAGCAGATTTCAGGGCTACCTGAGCACTTTTCCTTTTCACCTGAGCAGTCTTGGGCTACCTGAGCGCTTTTCCTTTCCACCTGAGCAGTTTCTCATTTACTCCAAGAAAAATGCCCGAACCCATTAAAAGTGAGTCGAGCATTTTTTCTATTCGTTTGTAGCAATGTTTTTCCCTAGCTCTATATGGCGACTTTTTTTCGTTGCTGTTTGGTATTCTGCTAAACGGGCAGTTGTGCGCCAATAGTGATAAACAAGACGATCAATCCAAAGTAAAGCCTCGACTTTCGTTACTGCTATCTCTAACTCTACCACATTTTCAACAGAGTGCTTGAAATATGCATTTCGTTTATCACGTCGTTCAGCCGCCATTTCAGATGAGATCTCCTCAAGAAGGGTCGCTATCTCAGGTAATCGTTCATCCTCATCGATAGTCACTAGCACTTCTTCAAGTACCCATAGCAATTTTTGAGATAAAATTGACTGTAGCTGGAATGTATTTGGACTTTGTTCTCGTAGTGCCTTTGCCAAACGATACAAGTGATCTAGTGCATGTAAAAGTGAAATATGTTTATAGCGATCTTTCTTGGAGGTTGACTGTATGGAATCCAAAAACAAACGAGTTTTTTCAATTGCATCATCGATTTGATTTAATTTACTTTCAGCTTCTGTTGTCATCTTCCCTACTCGAATAAACGATACAATTACAGTTGTTAATTCCTTTGTAATGTCCTGTAAGGTATTAAATGAAACTTCTACTGCTACCCCAGGCACTTTTGCCACACTGTCATCAAGATTTCGCGTTAAATGATTGCCTTTCTCTGGAATCATTTTCTCGATTGCCTTTGCAAACGGTCGAACAAATGGGACAAAGATAATTGCCCCGATCACACTAAATAAAGTATGGAAAACTGCAATACCGAGTGTTTCATCAAAGCTGCCGTTAATCGATGTCGTTACGAATTTCGTTAAAGAAAACATCAATGTAGCACCGAACGTGACAATAATCGCTGTTGCAACGTTAAACAATACATGTGTCATAGCTGTACGCTTGGCAGCAGTAGAAGCTCCAATTGCAGCAAAAAGCGCCGTTGCCGTAGTCCCAATATTTTGACCAATAACTAAATAAGCCGCCTGTTCAAAATCAATAGCTCCAGCATATAAAGCTGTTAAAGTAGCAGCAATTGCCGCACTAGATGCCTGCATGATGACCGTCATAACAAGACCAAGCACTATTAAGATAAGCTGACCACCAATGGAATCCGCATGAAACGAATCAAATGGAATTTTATCCTGTATAGATGCCATTCCCCCTTGAAGCACATCTATACCTAAAAACAATAAACCAAAACCTGTAAAGAGCCCACCAACCGCTTTAAAATCACGTGGAGCTAGCAATTGTACAAACACACCAAGTGCAATAAAAGGCAATGACATTGTTTGCATATTAATCTTGAAGCCTATGAGAGAAATAATCCAGCCTGTACTTGTACTACCGATATTTGCACCAATAATGACACCAATCGATTGCACAAACGTCAGCAAACCCGCACTTACAAAACCAATTGTAATTAGTGTTGTTGCCGTAGAAGATTGAACAAGCATTGTCATGAATGCGCCTGACATTACCGAACTAATCGTACCCCCTGTAAACCGGTTCAACCATTTTTTTAAAGCGTCCCCCGCAAGCTCCTTTAAACCGTTTGTGAGCATTGTCATCCCGAGTAAAAATAATCCAATGCCCCCTAATACATTTATCAAACCATACGACACTCCTTATGAAATATTCTACAATTACATTAAAAATCATATTTATCCCCCGACAATAAGTTAGGTGGGAGATGAACTGCTACTATACTTAAATTTTGGTGATGACCCTATATCAACAAACATTACTTAATATTACCATTTTTAAATTTAAGAGGATAGGTATGTCTTCCTTCTTATTTAAAAAGAATCCTAGCTTTATTTCACTCACAATTTCCGATTTTAACCAAAACTTTTTAAAAAACAGTGAAACTAATTTTATGGTAGAATAGAATAAAAGCGAAACTTTAACCACTCGGGCTTTTCTGGGCTGCAGAACATCCACTAATATTTTCCCTTTAATCTTAAAGTGGGAATCTCGTACCTGACGCTTCACTTTCGGTACAGAATTACTGCCCGTTTATAAATAATTTTTTAGGAGATTTAATAAATGATTTTAACAAAGCAACAAGCCATACAGGCACTTAAAAAGAACAAATTTATCGGTTTTACTATTACAACAGGAAATATTATTATGAAAAAAATGAATAAAACCGATTATAATATTTTCGTATTCGAGGAAGGCAAAGAAAAGCCAATGCATTATGTAGGTTCCATCATGAACGTAATGTCTACAATGAGCGACAAAGCCTCAAATAAGGATTTTGTGATTGTGGAACAGCTTCCAACGCAGAAGACAGAAGAAGAGGTTAAACCAGTACAGAAAGAAGAAATCAAAGAGGTACAAGAAGAAAAAACTGCTGATGGTAATGAAGAAAGTCGTGCCATTTCTGGCTATGAGGGCTTATATGAAATTACAGCAAGTGGACGTATTATTTCAGTACGCGAAAATCGTCCACTAGCTCGATGCAATGATGAATATGGATTCCATATTGCTCGACTAACAAAAGACGGTACTGCCTCTAGCCACAATGTATTCGAACTTTGGAAACAGGCATTCCCTGAACTTGAACAGACTACTTTTAAAGGTGCCCTTAAAGCGAAGTATGGCACGGGCTGCAAACTTACTGATAAACCAGGAATACACTTTTAACTATTATAACCTCAGCGTCTCTTCACTGACGTTGAGGTTTTTTATAGAGAACTCCTTTAATAAGTAGTTATCTTCACTGTTTCTCCACAATTACTTCCATATAAATAGAGATTCCTAGTCCTAAATGATGTTACCGAATCACACAAACACTATGTTGAAATCAAACACACACGAATGAAAGGATTATCATTTTTTTATGTTCAAGTATCTCTCTTGAAGTGGGAGCTTTATACCTGACGCTTCGCTTCTGGTACAGATAAATGACTGTCCATTTAGCGGGATAAAACCTACAATTATCATATTCATTTCTATTGAGCATATATTTGGAAAAACAGCTTAAAGTTTATGATGGGGTGGAGGAGTTTTGCAGTTGAGTGCAATGATACTTGGTGGGTTCCTTTTTTTCAGCGTTAGCATTGGAGGAGCGATTGCTTGGATTTTTGCCAAGCTATTTCACCATACAACTTCAGGATTATCCTTATTGTGTGGTGGGTTTTTAGTTGGCTTACTTGTACTAGACATCATTCCTTCTTCTTTTCAGATTTACAAATCATTAGGTCTTATACTTGGCATCCTTATTGGCTATTTCATCTTTCAAATACTAGATAGTTTATTTCACACTTCCCATACCCAAAACCCCTCTGTATCTTTGCTTGCAATTGCTATGATTATCCATACTATTCCCATTAGTCTAACCGTCGGAAATTTATTAGGGAACGCTGCATTAAGTATTACAATTACAGCCTCCATCATTCTTCATCATCTTCCAGAGGGCTTTGCACTGTCAACAGCACTCCTATCGCAAGGTGAGAGGCTATGGAGACTATTTCTTTATTTCATAGCATTTTCGATTTTCTTTATTATTTTTATTTGGATTGGTCAGTATTGGAGTGTAACCGAAAAGGCGCAAGGGGTACTAATGGGCATATCAATTGGGTTAATTGCAACAACCAGTATTTCAGAATTTATATTGCATCATATACGTAATGTTACTTTTAAATCATTTCTTCTATATATCTCATTAGGTTATCTACTAAGTTACGTCTTTCATGCTTTAGTTGAATAATCGATCAAAAAGCAATCCACGAAGTATCAGGTGGATTGCTTTTTTTAGAATCGCCTTATTCTTCTTCACTTACCAACATTAATGTTAGCGATAAAATTTTAGAGATTTCTGCACGTGTAAGATTTCCCTTTGGATAAAATTTACCGTTTGATCCGCCGATAATGCCTAATTGCTGTAATAAGCCAATGGATTCAACTGTTTCCTTACGCATTTTATCTTTGTCTGTAAATGTGTTATTTTTGCTCACTTTATCAACATTAAAGTCCAGTGCCATTAAGAAGCTTACTGTTACATAGGCCATTTCCTCACGAGTAACTGGTTTTTTCGGCTCAAAATTCTCACCACCGAAAATATCAATTAAGCCATACTCTTCTAAAATTGCTACTTCCTTTGCACCCCAGAAACCATTAAGGTCTTTATACGTTGCTGGACCTTCATAATCTTCATTCACATCTAATCCTGATGCACGGAAAATAATAGCAGCCAAATCTCCACGTGTTATTTGTCCATTTGGATTAAAAGTAGTTGTAGATGTACCATTAATAATGTCTGCTTGATAAAGTAATTGGATATAACTCTCAGCCCAATGGCCAAAAGTATCTGTGAAGTAACCCCCTGGTTTTAAATCAATATCTGCATGATTAAATACCATCATCATACCATTTAAATCTTCAGCACTTACAGGTACCCATTTGCCAGCTGTGAAAACTTCAGCTTTGAAGCTATTGTCAGCTTGCGTAATTCGCAGTTGAATAGTATCGCCAAAAAGCTTTTTAAACGCCTCATAGTTTTCCTTAAAAGCTTTTTCCCCCTCTGGATATAGATTTGTTCCGTCAGTATAGGATTGCTTTAAAGTATTTAATGCAATCTTCACAGTAATACTATTTTTAGTTGTAACTAAAGATAATTCATCATTTTCAAAACCTATTTTAGAAAGTAATAGCGTTTTATAAATATCTTGAAAGGACATTGATTGTATTTGATTAGTTGCTGCAACAATGTGTTTTGGATGGATAATGTTAGCAACATTTACAGGTTCCTGCGCATGCGCTTGTAAACTAAACCCTCCTGTAAAACAGGCAATACTAAGTGCACCAGCTAAAACTGTTTTCTTCATGACTCTGGCCCCCTTCTATTCTTAAATTCAGTGTACTAAAACAAACATTAGTAAATCCCTAAAATTATCTAAATTATCAGAAATTAAAATATACTTTTCACAGCCTAGAAGATTACTAATTCTTTAATGAGTTCAAAAGAAATTTCCTTTCTTTCTATATGAATATTTCATTTTAATAAACACTCTATTATATGTTGCTATTGTCTTTATATGTATAGAAAAAATTTAATAAGCCCGATTATGCATCAATAGGTATAACGTGCAAAATCTATATCATGCGACCCAGGAAAATTAGTTTTTGTCATCAATAATTTTGGTATTTGGCCATTACGCTTGTTCATTAACCAAACTTTTTACACTACCATCATATAATGGAATTTCAATCGTTTCTATTCATCCTACTAGGCGTAAGTTAATGGAAATGAACATCTACTGTTGTCTATTATAAAAGCTCATATTTAGCAATGTGTAAGTTTTATTTCGTGAGCAATCTAATCACCTTGGCAATTTCCGCATGATTTTTATAGATATAGTTTGTACAGTTCAGCTATTTCTTCTAAAGTCATACCATCACATATTTCAATTTTAAAATTTTGTGATTCAATCCACTGAATCAATAAAATTTCAGCTAAATTGTAGTTCTAATTTATTCTATATATTAGAATATTTGAGAAGTCAATAAAAGAAAGGAGTTTTAGTACTTGGTAAATACACTTGTAAATATATTAGTCCTTATAACTCTATTAAGTATCGTTATGATGGTTATTTTTCTTCTTCTTGCAATTTTCAACTTCATCAAAATGGATCGAATTAAATCAATAAAAATGTTGAAATTAACCGCAATCCCCATTGTCATTATGATTTTTTGTATGATAGGCTATTGGGATATTTCACCTGAAGATAAAGTAAATAAAGCAGATGTGGCTATTACACATGAAGAAAAACCCGTAGCTAAAGTAGAGTCAACAGAAGATGTTACTTGGCAGGATAAAATAAAGGAGCTAGCTTCTCTTAATAGTACTCCTCCTCAAAAGTTCGAAACAATTGTAGCCTACGCTAAAAAGTATCCAGCTACAAAGGCTGAAATCAAAGAATTCGAGGATTACATTATAGCTGAATACACAAACAAAAAGTATTTAGCAGATGAAAAAGATGAAGAGTATAGGTTAAGTAATATTTTCAAGGCATCTGTAGTGAATAGATATTATGGAGATGAAGAAACGCCTATTAACGATTTTGTATATGGCTTTTATCAAAATTCAGCTACTATTTTTAGTGGAGGCGAATCAATCAATAATAATACTATAAAATATAATGAACGCCAAATGGATAAAGCATTATCAGCTATAGAAAATGAAAATTAAATGTCACTCTCGGGTGACATTTAATAGTGTTGAAAAACAAAATAGTCAAGGAAATCTTGGTGAATATTAGGCACCTTAAATGAGGTGATTTCCGTTCCAGGCTACTCGCTTTCCTGTGGGCGAGCGCCGAGCCGCTTCCTCCGCTAACGCTCCGTGCAGGGTCTCGCCTGTCTCGCTTTC
>NZ_JBIWDH010000010.1:0-77446 GCF_044761885.1 Lysinibacillus sp. NPDC097231
GAAGTTTTATTTCTAAATCTAGCGGTAAAACAACTTGATTCATGTTATAATTTTTAAACATAAGGACACTTCTTTCTGATTGGTTATGGTTTGGTCACTTTAATTTTATCAGAAGATGTCCTTTTCTTTTTATCAAAATTTTTATGTTTAAATACAAAGCCCGAGAAATTTTACTGTTCGTAAAATTTCTCGGGCTTCTTTGTTAATTATTGAGGTTTTGTCCCAGCCTCTTTTAAGTTGTTGCTGCGGTTAAAAGTTCAAATGGCAATAATGCAGGCTTTTTTTTCATACTATATCTTGGAGGTGAAAAAATGCCAAGAGTAAAATACATTGATAATGACATTTCCTTAGTGGCAAGGATGATGAGAGCTGAAGCGGTAGGTGAAGGAAACCAAGGAATGCTATATGTTGGCAATGTCATTGTGAATCGTGTTATAGCAGATTGTCCAGACTTTAAAGATTTAAGAACGATTAATGATGTCATTTATCAGGTACAGGGAGGAAATTATTCTTTTGAAGCTGTTCAAAAAGGGAATTTATTTTACCAAAGAGCTCGATCTTCCGAAAGAAGATTAGCCAAACTGACTTTGGATTATTGGAGACAGCATCCAGCGAAATATGCATTATGGTATTTCAATCCATACGCACCATGTCCTCCAACATGGTACGGTCAACCTTTTACTGGTCAATTTAAAAATCATTGCTTCTATGAACCAGCACCTGATACATGTGAAAGTGTTTATACTGGATAGGGAGCCATTTTGCATTTTTGGTAATAACCTTTATTAAAAGAGAAACTTATATTCTAGTCACTTTCCTTTCTTAAATAGAGGCTTGAACAATCTCTATTGTAGAACTGAAAGTGACTTTTTTTGTAAAGCAGCTAGGGCGTTTTCTTAGTTATATTGTAAGTTGAAATGAAATAAGTAGCTAACTATCATGCTTGTTGCATCCTCTTTTTATTTATAGGACCCACCCCCCTTTGTGAAGAACACTAATATAACAGACAAATGCTTCTATATCAGCATTTGTCTGTTATTTATTATCTCTAAATAAAAAAGGAAAGTATTAAAAATATCGTGCTTTGAGAAAAATTTATTGAACAGTATATTTACTCTAAGTCTTTCTCTTTTTTAACGCTATATTTAGTACTCCATGGATCGGTCCTCTCTTTTTTTCAGTGATGGCCTTAACGAGGACCTTTTTGTGAATTTTTTTACGGTTTACTTAAAACACATTGCAAATATAGATTATTTATTATAGGATAATACTATTGTGCAAAAAAATAATAGTTTTTCTTCTTATCAAGAGAGATGGAGGGACTGGCCCTACGAAATCTCGGCAGCGGAACTTAGTGACTAAGTTACTGTGCCAAATCCAGCAAGCAATGGCTTGATAGATAAGAGGAGTGTTTTATAGATATAAGACCTCTTCTTGTTGTTTCAAGATGAGGTCTTTTTTTAGAAAAAAATGGACAAACTATGCTGTCCATTTTTATTTTTTGGAGGTAGAACAATGAAGAAAGAGAATCCATGGGCGCTGATCCCATTTGTTGTTTTTTTAATTTTATTTATTGGTTCAGGGGTTATTACAGGTGATTTTTACGCCTTCCCCGTCATTGTTGCTATTGCCATTTCGGGCGCTGTAGCTCTGTCGATGAATCGAAAAGAATCGTTTTCGCGAAAGGTTGATATTTTTTGTAAAGGCGCAGGAAATTTAAATGTCATGCTGATGGTTGTTATTTTTCTCTTGGCTGGGGCCTTTTCAGAGGTAGCAAAAGGCATGGGGGCAGTGGACTCCACTGTTAACTTTGCTTTATCAGCCGTTCCGCCAAACCTGCTTGTCGTAGGCTTATTCATCATTGCCTGCTTTATCTCCCTGTCGATGGGGACATCGGTAGGAACGATAGTTGCGCTGGCGCCAATTGGAGTTGGGATAAGCGAATATACCGAATTTTCCATGGCTTTAGTAATGGCAGGGATTGTTGGTGGTTCAATGTTTGGCGATAATTTATCCTTTATATCAGATACAACCATTACTGCCGTTCGTTCACAAGGCGCACAAATGAAAGATAAATTTAAGATGAATTTTTGGATTGTGTTGCCTGCTGCGATTGTAACAAGCATTATTTTGGGGCTTATTACAATGGGTGGAACGGCACAAGTAGAACATTTAAGCTATAGTTGGATAAAAATTGTTCCCTATGTTTTCGTGATTGTTTTTGCGCTAGCAGGAATGAATGTTTTCCTTGTTCTGGCATTTGGCATTGTGCTAGCCGGGGTTGTTGGCTTAGCGGATGGTAGCTATCAATTAATGAGCCTTTTGCAAAAGATTGGCGAAGGAATGTCAGGTATGTATGAAATGGCATTTCTTGCAATATTAATAGCTGGCATGGTGGAAGTTATTAAGTTTAACGGAGGAATTGACTTCCTGCTTCGCCTTGCAACACGAAGAATTAAATCGAAAAAAGGTGCTGAATTTAGCATTGCCGGCCTTGTTGGCCTAACAAATTTATCTACGGCCAATAATACCATTGCTATTTTAATTGCTGGTCCGCTTGCAAAAAATATTGCTGACCAGTATGGAATTGAGCCAAGAAAGTCCGCAAGTATATTAGATATTTTCTCCTGCACGATCCAAGGTCTTCTACCATATGGAGCCCAATTCCTGGCAGCCGCAAGCGTAGCCGGAATATCGCCAGTGAGCATGTTGCAATACTCATTCTATCCAATCTTGATAGGAATTTGCGGAGTCATCGCCATTCTTATTGGATATCCGGCAAAAAAAACTGCATGAAATTACTGATTTTACATTGAAATAATCCAATTGTTTTGAAATGAAGATTTATCAAAACGATTGGATTTTTTATTTGAGATTATTCATTTTTTGTAAATATTAGTTAAATGGTTGGTAAAAGAATTGAATAAATGGATGATGATAAAATTAGGAGACCTATTATAATAATAATACACACCTTAATTTTCATTTGATGAAAATCTATAAGGGATGAACAAAAACAATGGATGCCGATTTTCAGTTTAAGGTGCTGAAAATCGTGTAGTGAAATGAATACAAGTTCATTTTGCTATTTTAGAAAAATTATAATTTATAGAGACAATGGAAAATAAAGAATCTAAGTTGAATGTATGTAGGAGTTGATATTAATGAAAAAAGAACGCCATGTCCTTGTTATATTCCCTCATCCTGATGATGAGTCATATTGTGTACCTGGTACTATTTCGTCCTATATTGAAAATGGAACCCCTCTTACCTATGTGTGCTTAACACTTGGTGAAATGGGACGTGGTCTGGGGAATCCTCCTTTTGCTACACGTGAATCTCTAAGTACCATTCGGGAACAAGAGTTGAAAGAAGCTGTCAAAATTTTAGGAATTAAAGATGTCCGTATGATGGGATATCGAGATAAGACCCTTGAATTTGAAACACCTGGAAAACTAAAAAAAATGGTACAACAACTTATAGAAGAATTGAATCCTACATTAATCATCTCTTTTTACCCTGGTTATGCCGTTCACCCGGATCATAATGCAACAGGTGAAGCAGTCGTAGAAGCACTAGCGGATATGCCAACAAGTAAACGACCAACGTTTCATGCATTTGCCTTCTCCAATAACCATGAAGCAGAGATTGGTCCTCCCGACATTTTAAATTCAGTCAAAAAATACGCTTCACGAAAACTTGATGCGCTTGGTGCACATGCATCTCAGTTTGGTGTAGCAGTTAAGGAGATGGAGAGAAAGTACCTAGAAGGTGTGCCTGAAATTGTAGAATGGTTAGAAATCGAGCCGTTATGGATATATCCATTTAAGGATGCTAATGAGTAACCGTGACTGCTATTCTCATGTACTGTTAAATTGTTGGAACTGGCAAACTAAAGCAAAATAATTGAAAGCAACGAAATTTCATATTAAAATAACATATAGATTATCGATAATCTATAATATATAACATTTTTACTAGCCACTCTATACACCCAGCTATTAAAATAAAGAGATATAAATTTATTGGAGTGGTTTGATGGGATTTAGTGAAAATTCAATTTCAAAAAAAACAATTGCAGAACAAATAGCAGAGCAATTATTATTTCGCATATTTTCAGGTCATTATGTACAAGGTCAGCGTTTGATAGAATCGGAAATCGCAAAAGAGCTACAAGTAAGTCATGCACCTGTCCGAGAGGCTCTATATCTTTTACAAAAAGATGGTGTAGTTGAAAAAATACAGCATAAAGGTGTAAGTGTTAAAATCATTTCGGATCAGGAATTGAAGGATTATTTAGAGACGCTTTATCACTTGTTGGATATTGCACTTACAAAGTGTGAACCAAAATGGAATGCCGATTTACAAAATGAACTATTACTTCGTTTTGAAACCATGAAACAAAGAAAGTCCGTTGAAAATATTTACGAATATGTTGTATCGTTTGCCCACTTGTTAGAATTGTTTTTTGTTATTACAGAAAATATTGCGATGTTACGTTTCTTTAAAGAAACCATATTTGTTACAAATGTAGCAGCACAAACTAAATGGAAAATGAATCTAGTTGAATCCTATCATATGTCCATTCATACGTTTATCAAGTGTATAGAAGCCTCGAATTTTGAACATGCACGAACGGCTATTAAAGGTGTTATTTTATGGCATCATTTTAATTAAATTGTTTGGGGGCAAGGTATATGAAAGCAGCAGTTTGGCATGGTGTAAAAGATATTAGAGTTGAAGATGTTGAATTACGAGCTTTAAGAGAAGATGAAGTGAAAGTAAAAGTAGCATGGGCCGGTATTTGTGGAAGTGATTTACATGAATATCAAGAAGGACCAGTATTCATACCTGTTGATCAAAAAGCGGATTTAACTAAAGAAATTGCACCGCTGACAATGGGGCATGAATTTGCTGGTGTAATCGAAGAAGTTGGTTCTATGGTTACAAACTATAAAGTAGGAGACCGTGTGGTAATCAATCCTACATTAACATATAGAAAGAAACATGAAGATCTAGATCGCTATGATGGATTTAATTTCATCGGATTACATGGAGATGGTGGGTTTGCAACATATGCTAACGTACCTGAATCAAATGTACATCGTTTAGCTGACAACCTAACATTACAAGATGGTGCTTTAGTAGAACCGATGGCTGTAGCTGTACAAGCTGTTAAAGATGCTGGAGTTACTTTAGGAGATTCAGTTGCAGTTTTCGGTGCTGGACCAATTGGATTATTAACAGTAATCGCTGCTAAAGCATCTGGTGCAAGTAAAGTCATCGTGTTGGATTTATCTGATGATCGATTAGAAAAAGCGAAAGAATTAGGTGCAACCCATATTATTAACTCTGGTAAAGAAGATCCTGTACAAGCAGTTCGAGCTATTGTACCAGATGGGGTGGATGTGTCCTTTGAAGTTGCTGGAGTTGCGCCTACTTTTAAACAAGCTATTGATGTAACAAAAGCACGTGGTAATATGATGATTATTTCTATTTTTGCGAGACCAATCGAGTGGAATCCAATTCATCTTACAAACACTGGAGTGAATGTCTTATCTTCAATTGTTTATACACCAACAATGTTCCAAAGAACAATTGATGCAATGAGCACTGGTCAACTAAATCCACAAGGAATAATCACAAGTCAAATAAAGTTAGATGAAATCGTTGAAAAAGGTTTTGAAGCGTTAACAAACGACAAAAACCAATCCAAAATTTTAGTCGAATTAAGTGGAGTAAAATAATCAACAATAGAGTAAATTTAAATCTAACCTTAAAAAAAGGAGTATGGCTTATATTTTAGCCATGCTCCCTTTTTTGTGATATTATGGCAGCTGCTCATATTGGAAAGTAACAATCAAGAACGAATATGTCACAGTTAGTTTAGTAGGAGATAATTTTTTTAAAGTGATTTCTCTTTTTGCTTGAACTAAAATTAATTATAACTCGACCTCGATTATTTCATTGCCATTGCCATTACCATTACCATTACCATTACCATTGCCATTGCCATTGCCATTGCCATTGCCGTTGCCGTTGCCGTTGCCATTGCCATTGTCATTCCCTGGCTTTACAACCAACACATCAAATGTTAGTGTGTGCTCACCATACGTTACCGTAATCGTCGTATTACCTTGACCTTTTCCTTTTACAGCCCCTGCTTTTACAGTAGCTATTTTATCATTCGCTACTTCGTAGGTTGCAAGCCTTGTAACATCTTTTTCTGTTGTTTTACCATCAAAAGTAGTTACTTCAGTAATCTTAACTGTAACTTCTTTACCTATTCTAGTTTCAACCTGAGCTTGGTCAATTACTAGTGTTACTATTGGTACTTCTACAACAGGTTCTTTAACTGTAACATTTATAGTAACTTCATTATCACCGTATGAAATAGTAATTGTAGTCGTGCCCTCACCTACTGCAGTTACTAATCCATTTACTATTGTTGCAACATTTTCATCTCCAACAACATAAGTAGCTTTTGAAGTTACGTCTTCCTCTGTTGCACCACCTTCTGCAGGTGTTGACGTTTCTGTTACCTTAAGTTGTGCAGATTCTCCAGCTGTTAGGTCTAGCTCAGTTGGATTTACAGAAAGTGCTACTACTGGTTCTACTACATCTTTTTTATAAATCATTGCTTCACCAACATTCCCGGCAGCGTCATTAATTATGACTGATACAGCATTAGTTTCTGCTGTTATTGGGAATGTGAAGCTACCGTCTTGATTTAATTCAAAAGCAACCGGCGCTTGTACTTCGCCATTTACCGTCGAAATATAGGAAGCTTTTAATTTATCATTTAAATTGTAATTTAAACCGTATAAATATAACTCTTTATTGTAGTCGATATACTTATCTGTTACCTGTCCTGTAGCGACACCTTTAGCTACTGAACCAGTAATTTCTGGTTTAGTCGTTTTCACGACAATTGGTCCAACATAATCGGAAACTACTCCTGTTGCTGCAAGACCGGTGAAGTCAATTGTATACAACCCATCTGGAATCGTTGTGGCAGGTTTTGTTCCCCATGGTTTGTACTGCCCGCCAATATTCAGCGTGTAAGAGCCTTTTCCTAGCGCAGTACCTGCATGTAGATAACCAATGTAACCATCTCCGTATTCCCCACCTTCAGGATTCATAATATCCCAAAGCTCGATATAGTTAGTTGTTACATCTCCAGTTAATGTGAATGAAAGTACAGCTGAGTCTTTCACTCCATCTCCGTTAAAGGATAAATCTGTTTCTGTAATCTTAAAATCTTTAAGTTCAGTTACTGCCGCGCCGCCAAAGTCAGCTGCAAATGGCAATGAAATTTCTGTAGCTCCGCCGTTGATGTAAATATACCCTAGTATTTCAGAGCCGTTTGGTGCCGTAGCTTGTGAAGCAGTTAATGTAATATTTAAAACTTGCTCGCCAACTAGATTAAACGTCGGCTGATCTACTGTAACAGTTGCATCACCGAATGTTTTTGTCACATCAATTGATACGTTATAATTGCCGCCGTTCCCTTTAATATCTTTTACTAAAACTTGTTTCGTTACAGAAATATCTCGGTCTTTAAGTGGTTGTGGACCGAAAGTAACTGTACCTTTCAAGTTTTCTGAAACTGCACCAGTTCCATCTAAAATTGCGCTATCAATTGCATAGGCAAGGATTTCCGGATGAACTGCTGCATAAGCATTTACACGCCCTGCACCCTGAGAAAACACATCGTATTTTGTTTTATCTAAAACCTTTGCTGTATTAGAAAGCGCCACTTTTACATCGAACGCGTTCCAATCAGGATTTGCTTGTTTAACTAATGCAACAATACCTGCAATATGCGGTGTTGCCATAGAAGTTCCTGTTTTACGACCATATGCTTCCCCATAATCTGCATCAGGGAAATCTTTTTTATACATTGGAATCGTTGACATAATGTTTGTTCCAGGTGCACTTACATCTGGTTTAATATCAAAGTTTGGTGTAGATGGTCCACGTGAACTTGAAGAGTATATGTCATCTCCCAGTGAATTTGTGGAAGCAAATTTACTAAAACTTACTTTTCCGGTTCCGCCTGCTAATGCAGCGCGAATTGTAGCGCCATCCGTTTGGGACATATCAAATGTTGGCAAAAATTCAAATGAATCGCCAAGGAATGTGCCTGAAATGTCCGGTGCATTCGTTCCACCAGCAAAGTTATGAATAATTGTTGCGACTGCTCCATTTGCCTTTGCATTCGCAATTTTATCAACGAATGCGATACTGCCACGAGAAATCAATGCCACTTTACCTTTTACATCAATTCCTTCAAAGTCTTTTACTTCCCCGTTTCCAGGAACAGCAACTAGGTCAAATTCTCCTTGAAGCTGTGTTGCTACGTTTTTCCCAAAAGTCGTTGCCATTAATGGAAGCTGTTTTGTTAAATTGTAATCGCCAACTGTAACATTCACTTCCCCGTTATACATTGTTTCAGGATACGTTGTGTTACCAACAGCAATTCCTAAACGAGAGGTTGCAGGCGTGCCCATTGTTCCGCGATTTGGACCATCGTTCCCTGTTGCAATTACTCCGATTGTTCCAGCCATCATTGCATTATTGATAGCAAATGAACCAGCATCCGTTTCAGAGTTAGCTCCCCCGCCAAGTGAAAGGTTGATAACGTCCATATTTTCTATAACAGCAGTTTCAATTGCTTTAACAATACCAGATGAAGCTCCACTTCCGTATGCCCCAAGAACACGGTAAGCATAAAGGTCTACTTTTGGAGCAATCCCTTTAATACCGAATTCGTTAGCTCCGATTGCTGCAATTGTTCCAGCAACATGTGTACCGTGAGACGTATAGAATGCGCTTCCCTTTTCATTAAATTCAGGTGTCCCGACTGGACGCTCCGAAGGCAATGTTTCCGATGCATCATCATCTGCTCGTGGCTTCGTGTAAGTTGCTGAATTCGGAATGAAATTTTTTCCGCCTTTGTAAATTCCAACGAACTCAGGGTGATCTACATCAATACCAGTATCTAATACTGCTACTTTTATTCCTTGTCCTTCAAATCCTTCCTTCCAAAGCTGTTCGATGCCAAGGAAAGAATTACTTGTATTCATTTGAGCTTCTAATGGATCTTCCTTAATAAGTTCCGATGATTTCATCGTATTATCTTCTGATGCGTAAACAATTGCATCAGGTTCGATTAATGTAATTCCTTCTACTGTAAGCAGTTTCGGGATATCATCTGCTTTCACAGTTGCCGCAAAACCGTTTAAAACAGTATCAAATGTGTATCCTTGAGTCATCTGAACTTTTTTAGTAGCTAACTCTTTTTTAACTTTTGCTTGTTGTGCTTTTACATTTGAACGAACTTCATTTGCTCGGGCATTAGAGAATCTTTGGCCTTTGACTTCACTTATTCCTTGCTCTAGTGCCACAGGCTTTTCAGATAAATGAACGATGACTGCAACATCTTGATTACCTGATACATTTTGTAAGCTTTCGTGAAGAGTTGGACCATCTTTAGACAAGCTTAACTGTTCAGCGATAGCCGCCTTTAGTTGAATCATACTTTCACTTTGACTATCCTGCTTGAATGGTTTCGATTCTTCAGCACTAGCACTTGACAATGGAACCAATAGAGAAAGCACCAAAACGAAAGCAAGAATACTACTTAAGAACTTCATAAGCTTAAACTTTTTCAAATCTCATCTCCCTCTCTGCCTTTAGTTGACACACTTTCTGTTCAGTGTGATATTTCCAATTTATCACAAATTAGCCAATACTAATATCAGAATATTCTAACATCCCAAAATATTGATAATTAGTATTAGTTTATCAAATATAGAATAAATCTATCTTCCTAGTAACTTAATAAAAAAGTAGCACTTTCAAATGAGAAATGACTGGCAGTAATTCATTAATTTCTTCAATTAATCCTGGTTTAGTAAAGGAGTTTAGTGAGAGATTTCGAAGTATCGATATAAAAGAAAATGTAAGTAGTATACATCATTTAGGCGATTTATGAAGAATAAAAGGGCCTTTTGGCTATCACTGTATTTGTGACGAGCTAGTTGAATCGTGAGCAAAATGTGAATCATAAAAAAGTGCAACGTATCACGAAAGAGCAGAGATTAAAGTGTGTTGTACGTATGAAAAAATATATATCCTTTAATAGATAAGATCTTAAGTCTACTAAATAATAATTTTGATATGTAAAAAAAACCACCTTTACTTTATTTATCCTACTCTATAGAATAAAATTCATAGATTATTGAATGATAACGAAGGAGAGATACAGCAGAATGTCCTATAAAAGATATATTAAATCCAGCCTAAAAGGTGTAGTAATGGGTTCGTTGGTTATAAGCTTATACTCACAAATGGATGAGAAGGTAGCAAAAGCAGAATCAAATGACTTTGTAGAAACCTTAACTTATTATGAGGGCACACAAGCAAAACAGGTAGCTGCTGTAAACACAAAGGTAAAAGCACCATTAAAGAACGTAAACAAAAGCAGTAACACCAAAAACCCAAACCAAGCACCGCCAAAATACGAGCACACAAAGTATGATTACTCAAACCTACACGGCAGGTTCGACACATCCAAGAAATTCGCATATAACGGCATCAAGGTATCCTACAAGAATCACACATACAACGTCAAAAACCAACAAGAGTACGATGAGGTCATGAACTTCGTCAACAAGATGCTAGCTGGTAAGACTCTCACTGACGTTTTAAAAACTAAAGTTGAATATTATAACTTGGACCTAGAATATGATTTACAAGTACTAGAGAAATACATGAACGGGGAAATTGAAATCATACGTGACCGCAACAACCCCGCAGCTCGAACGAAGGAAAATTCAACAGCTATCGGGTATAGTTCAGAATACAAGGAATTACTTGATAATGGTATTTCTTTCGAAACGCTTTCAAAATATATAGCAGCTTCATATTATGTTGAACACTTTATGACAGAGAGTTATAGCCTTGCAGGACCCCCTAATAGTGCACACGACTATTTCATCAAAAAGGATGTAGATTGTGACGCAACTGCTTATGCCCAGCAGGTTCTTTGGGACACCTTAGGGTACAATACGGCCGTTGTCACTTCACCTGCGCTACAACATGGGTTTTTAATTATTGAGTTAGATGGGGTATGGTACGCTGATGATTTCTATGGTGTATATAAATCGGGAGTAGCGGTTTTCGATAAAGTTTTCAAAGGAGACAGCGTCAGCTACGCCCCTTGGAATCCTGAATCGTTATCTGAATTAATGAAAATCAATGGGGTTCCTTCATCGAGTTACAAAAAATACATCATCAACGGAAAAGAATACACGTATGAAGAGGCAAAGGCTGCGGGGATTCTTGATCTTTGGGGTGGGAACTAAAATCCCAAAGTATTCCAAACCGACATAGGGGTACTCGTCCTTAGATACCTCATCAGGATCCTTTGACAAAAAGTCCAATGTCTTAAGTGTGAATAAGCACCCTAATATGGTATTAAACGCATTTTGAGAATTATCTAAACTACTGCTTCATTGTATTTTCGGTCATTTTCAACATGAACAATACGGCAAGTATATCAGCCTGCAACTCTTTCATTTATACCTGACCCACCATTAATGTTTATTTTATATTTTATTCTACACAATATTTTCTATCGGAGGATACTATGCTAAAAAAATTATTACCCGTTTTAATTTTAACAGTATTTATTTTTAACATCCCAGTTGCATTTGGTTCGACATTTAAAGATGTCCCTGCCACCCACCAAAATTACCAAGATATCGAATTTCTATCGAGCAATGGGATTATTAAAGGTTATTCAGACAACTCATTTAAACCCAATGGGACTGTAACAAGAGCTCAAGTTGCTATAATGATGGCACGAGCATTAGAGTTTCCCACATCTAAAGTGACCAATCCCGGTTATAAGGATGTTCCTGAAAATCATCCAGCTTATAAAGAAATATCTACAGCAACAAATTTAGGCCTATTTACAAAAAAACAATATTTTAAGCCAAATGACCCTATTACAAGAGGTGAAATGGCACAAATATTAGTAAATGGGTTTAATTTAACAGCATCAACTATTACCACTCCTTTTAGTGATGTTCCATCTTCCTATGAATATTCTAAGCATATTTCAATTTTATATTCTTTAGGCATTACAAAGGGGTATGAAAATAAAACGTTCAAACCAAAAAACTCATTAACTAGAGCGCAATTTAGCGCATTTTTAAATCGAGTTATGCAAAGCAATAATACTACAGAAATGATTGATAAAAATGATACTCAAAGCTCAGTAAAACCAAATAATCCTAATCTAAAAATCTTAAACGTTGAAACATTTAAAGAAGATTATTTACTTATATATTTTAATGAACCCAACTTTTCTCAATATAGCATTAAAATTGACGGAAAAACTGTTAATCATGTAACGCATACGGAACTTGAACCAATGACTGTTCATAAAGTATATTTGAATCAACGTTTTATTGGATCACATGAAATCCAAATAAACATATTAGAATCGGAAAAACCAAATTCATCTCATAATCAAAAGATTAATTTTAAAAAAGATTCAGCAAAGCCAGTAATTGAAAAAATGGAATTTCAAGAAAACCATCATGGGACAACATACTTAAGAATCTATTTTGATAAAGATATAAGTATTCCTGAAACATTACAAAATTTATCTTTTAAATTTAAAAAAACCGATAATATCGCAAGTAATATTAGAGGTAACGGATTGATGGATAAATCTGATATTGTTCCAATTGGAAACATGTTTAGTTTCGTGTTCGGAATAGGAAAAAATGAGTTACCTGTAGAGTACTCACTAATTGCTGAAGAGGATGTATTATGGACTGATTTATACGGAAACAAAGGGCCAAGAGAAATTCACATAAAATTTGATGCGAAAAGTTTAACAGAATTTACTTACGAAGTTGAAGAGGTATACTAGTTAAATCAAAGTTAGCAATTTAATGAGTGGGGTTATTCAATATAAAACCTCACCTAATAAAAATAAAAATGGGACAGACTTAGAATCATGAACTAAAACTAAGCTGTCCCTTTAAATATGAATGACTTCTACTGCTTCAATTTCTTTTACTTCATTACATAAAATCCTGCTAACGCTTCAAGCGCCACATACATATCTGCATGTACTTCGGTTTACAACCAACGATTTCTTGAGTCATCTTGATGTCGTCTATCAACTCAATAATTCTAACCACAAAAAAGACCTTCCTTTAATCATGTAATACATGGTTAAAGGAAAATCCTGTTTTGAAACGTAATTGTAGCAGTTGAAGAAGTAAATGCTTACTTAGACGACCTTCAAACCTTTTCCACTCTATTCAATTCTCTCAACAACCATCGCGTGACTTCCAAGTTCTTTATAGCTCTGAAAAAACTTATTGGCATTTAGTGAGACTCTTCCTTTTAGCGGGTTCATCACCTGAACGATATTATTGAACTCATTATAGCCAACTAGCACAACAGCATGTAGATTAATTGGTGCTTTAAAATATTCCTTTGTATCACTTAAGTACCAAGAATACGATACTTTCGGTGTACTTAAATCCAAGGTTACCCAAATGACTACTGGAACGTTATGATTAATTTTCTCATAGAAAAACTCTTTTCCCTTTCCACTTACATCAGTTGCTGTATATTTTGTCGTTCTTCCGACGAAAAGGTTTTCAGCAGCGGCAACAATCGGAGGTGCATACGAAAAGAAGCCTGTCCCTAAACGAGGGTCTCCTGCATACGCTTTATAAGGATTCGGACCGTATCTTTTATTATTCTGATAGGCAAATGATTCCTTCGGTAAATAATTATTGGCCATTTCCATTTTGCTTGTTGAAAATCCATAATAGTTTAAGACCGCTGTTAAAGAGGTTATTTCACAGCCATTTGGCAATTCTGGATTTTGCTTAACAATTGGAACCGTTATGTACATTTTATTTAGCTGAGGTTTCTTTTCTGGTTCTTTTACAGGGACTTGCGCTTTTGGCTCTGGTGCTACACGATACGTTTCATCTAATACCCTCGCCATCATCACTGCAAATTCTGCTCTCGTTAAAAAGCGTTCTGGTTGAAACGTCCCATCCGCAAAACCAAAAACAATTTCATTTTTCACTAATGCCTGAATAGACGAATATGCCCAATCGTTCGTTGTGACATCCTTAAATTCAACCGAAGAAATACCACTTAATTCAAAGGCTCTTGACAGAATCGATGACATTTCCGCCCTTGTCACAAATGCGTTCGGTTTAAATTTATGCCCCTTTACAACATCATCAAAAACCCCTTCAGCCATGGCTGCAGAAATGATATCGAAATGAACATCTTCATTTTTTACGTCAACCAACTGCGGGTCTGGTCGATCAATCACACTGTATCCCTTCGCTCTCGTAACCATTAACGCAATTTGTAAACGAGTTAATTGGTCATTAGGTGCAAAACCCCCATCTGGATCTCCTTGAATAATGTTTTGTTCATATAAGTATTGGATTTCCTTTGCTGCCCAATGCTTTTGATCCACATCTTTAAAAACTATTTCAGTTGCATAAACATTCTTTGCGAAGTAACTATTATTGATCGCAATAGTTAAAACAACTATTAGTAATAATAACTTTTTCTTCATGATTCTCCTTTTAAAAAAAACAATAATACTCCATTTGACAAATTAAAAATATACATTATAAAAAGGCCACCTTACTTAATAATAAAACCAAAGATAGGTTCCATTAATTTTATATTTTACCATGGAGCATGTGAATAAATACATAGTAAATTTGGAATAAACACATAACAATATTCCTAAACAAAAGCCAAAATACTCATACTATTTATTCAGATGCCTTTAAGGATTTATTTATCAATTTGTAAATGCTGACTAATGTTGAGTGTTGAGTTTCATGTTTTTTACCATATCATGAAGTTCTTGTGCGTGGATTTTAAGGTTTTTGACTTCTTCTGACATATCTTTGAATAACGGAAAGAATACCATATCAATCAGGCCACTTTAAATGCCATTGTTTAAATTTAAATACCACTCAATGAAATGGACAAAAATAAAAAACCCTTGATGTACAAGAGTTTTGACGTTCATTGAAACTTAATGAAATTGTATTATGTAGACGGCGGGTCTTGAAACGGAAAATATAAAAAGTGCTGAAATACCAGTGTTTTCAATGGTTTTTCAGCACCTGTTTTAAAGCCTGACCCACAGTTTGACCCCAAATGGAAAAACCTAAATTTAAGCTTACGGAGATAGGATTAAACTTCCCCCACTGTTGAATGTTTAGAATGTGAAAAACTACATGATTTAGATACATCGTTTTTCAAGTTCTATAAGGCGCTTTTAAAATATAAACTAATGTAATTTTCTCTTAAATATAATGAACCTTCATTCTCGGACTTGATTAGAAGTTTTATTAGCCTTCTATTAATGCTTAACTTGTACTTTAGAGAAATTAGATATAGCCTCCTCTCTATCAATACAGTTAGGGCATACTCCACATGGAACTTTACTATTTGTTTGGCAAGAATAGGTTATCGCCATTGGGACATTCAACTCCTTGCCTTTTAAAATCACATCATATTTCTCTAATTCTCTATATGGCAAAACAATTTTTACAGACCCGTATTCTGATAAAACCCCTTCTAATTTATCGAAAAACTCAGTCGAACAATCTATTTCCTTAGCATGATTTGAGTTAATAAATGCAGAGTATACTTCATCTATTTTTTCACTTTGAGCAATGGAACTCGCAATGGCTAAAAATAATAGATTACGATAAGGCAAATATAAGTCATCAGCACTAATTTCATTAATCCATAAATTTGCTTCTAAAATCATATTAGATGTGGAAAATTTGTAAATATCACTAATATTAATAATTCTCAAGTGTGCTTTTAATTTTTTGGGAATAACTTCTATTAAACTTGATAGTTCTCTATCTTTAAAATGCTGTCCATAATCAATGAATATAGGTAATACCTTTTTTCCTTTTGAAATTAAATCATAAGCCAAAGTTGTAGAATCTAGTCCACCTGACATTAATAACAACGAATCATAATAATTACTTGTCCTACCGTTATCTGTATTTAATAATTTAAATACTTGGTAAATTACCTCATCCATAGTTTTCACTATACATGTTACACTTTTCTTTAAAAACAGATTATGTGCAATATTAAACGGATCAAATAATATAATTGGTTTACCCTTTTTATTCATCCAGCCGATTTCCACT
This sequence comes from Lysinibacillus sp. NPDC097231, assembly GCF_044761885.1. Lineage (NCBI taxonomy): Bacteria > Bacillati > Bacillota > Bacilli > Caryophanales > Bacillaceae > Lysinibacillus > Lysinibacillus sp. NPDC097231. The sequence goes on from NZ_JBIWDH010000010.1 coordinate 16,257, forward strand.
AGCGTCCCAGGATCGTTCTCTAGTAAAACCGCTATCATCAATTCTGACTTTTCCAACAATTCTAAATCTTTATTATAGATTTGTTGTTGCACATGATATTCTTCCTGTCCAGTGTACAATCCATTCTCAATAATTGGCCTATGAGGAACAAAGTTATGATATTTTAATGCCAGTTCTATTTCCTCAAAATAGCGTCTATCATTGTTAGGGAAATCTGGCCCTGCAATATAAATATGTTTTTCCTTCCTAATATCCCATGGAAGTCTAACACCCTTAAGAGATATAATTTCTGTTTTTGAAGTTAATCCAATATTTCTTTCAAAAAGCTCATAATCATAGGTAACAGCATATTCACTTGAGTAATATGAAGCTAGCTTCAATGCTTCAACATGCGAGTATTTATCATTCAAGCTTATGTATGCTACGTTGTAACAATCACCTATCCCTACAGAATGTTCATTAATCGCCAAATAAGCAGGTGCTTCAAAAATTTCTTGTGTAGAGGTATCGATTAATGTAGACCCGCCTCTATTTTCTTTTAGTAAAATGAAATTTGCTATATCAGATATTCTAGAAGTTATCAAATTTAATAAATTACTACCAACTTCTTCAAATAAATTAGATGAGGTTGATAAAATTATAGTCTCAATTTTTTGCTCAATGCTATTCAATAAATTCGAGAGGGATGATGAATATTGGAAATCTATATGGATCTTGAGTTTTTCCTTTTGTTGCATTAATAATTTCAATATACTCTGTAGATCATATTTTCCTGGATATATAACTATATCCGTCGGTTTAAATTCTAATATTTGGTCATTTAATTTCTCTAAATTCAATTTAATTTCAGCTTGATCTCGTAATATATCTTGGTATCCCTGAGAGCCAATCTCTTTAGATTCATTTATGTTTATTATATTTGGCGAATATTTTATTTCACCAATTACCTTTTTAGAACTTGCATTTAATTTATCACTGAAATGCTCAAAATCTTTTAATAAATAGGAGGGCAAAATCGCTGCCAAACCAAAATCTCCTTTTATTGCAGATAACATTCTTGCAGAGTGAAATATCCCTCCTAATCTAACTATATTTTGATCAATATGATTATCAGTATAAACTTCACCAATAACTAATATCCGCTTTTTATTTTGCATCCAAATTCACCACTATCTTTGGAAAATGACTATCTTCACTATATACTATGGTGCCTGAATATCTATGACCTTTACTTAAGCATGTTAACAAATAATTAAAGTCAGACGGTAATAAACCAATTTCACGTTCATCATCTGCAAGTAATACCTGTAAGCGCCCATTTTTAGTTTTTTCAGCAACATAAACAGCAGTAAAAATATTTGGAACTTCCCCTTCAGCAGTATAATATTCAGAATGTGCTACCTCTTGTAGTTCAATTTCTGGTAATTCTCTGAGACATCTTTCTTTATCATATCTTTTAGCATCACCAAATGTTCCAAATGCACCTGTACCTACACTCCCCATAAATAATCCTCCTTTGATTTAATATTGATTATTATTCAGTAGGTTTTATAGTAATTCCTCCCATATATGAAAATTCGCCAAAAAATTATCAAAATATTGTATATTTAAACTTTTTATTCATTTCTAATAAATTTTAAGTTCTTTAAAGGAATAAATGCAAAAGCCAGCCTCATACAAACTTTTTATCTTCACATTGATGTAACTGTTCTAATAATTCAATATCCCGAATTTACCGAATATAAATTTAAACATAAAAAGCATCTTCATCACTTTAGGTTTCGCAAATTCCAAGCCAACAACAGTATTCCGCTATAGTCCTTCGAACGCATAAACACTGTACTTTTTTAAAGTAGTTGCTTGTCTTTCAATACTTTGAAAGTGCAACTAGTTATCCCTCAGAATTAACAACCTTTTTTGTTTTTTCATTTAGAATTTCTTCTTAAATAGCTTTTAGAATCTCTTGCTAAAATTGACATATAAAAGGTTTAGTAAAATAGGTCTCTACATCTATTGAAACTCTCATCATTAAGTATTTAAACTTCAGGTAAGTACCTATTAGATTAATATTCAACTTTTAAATCAAAATAAAATAGCACCTTTAAAGGGTACTATTTCATAATTACCTAATAATTGTTTCCGATGGGAAATTCCCTAAAGACTCATTAATAATACGATCTATTTCGTCATCACTTAAAGCATTGTTTTCATTAGATCTTTGAGTATTTTTGATTCCTTGTCTAAAGCTATTTATAGCAGTTAAATCATCAATCGTATAATCTATAAGGTATTCTTTTAAACTCCTACCTTGAGACTCATGCTCCCAAATATCCTTTTTGTTAAGTTGACCTCTACTATTAGCCTTATTAATGTAGAGAGAGGTTCTATCTATCTTGTGAAAATCTTGCCTACTTCGGCTGACTATCTTTTCCCAATACTTTTCTGCATCATATAAGTACGAAGTCACTACATACCTTTTTGGTACAAGCACGACAGGAAAATCTCTCCCACCATGTCCTTTTATACTAGGCACGTATTCTGTAAATTCGTCCCATTGATGTGTATGGTGATTCCAATATTTTTTTGTTAACTTAAAATCTCTTTTTATATTATATTTCTCACTTTGTTGAACAGTATATTCAACTAATTCTTTCTTAATTAAACTTGCAATTAAATCAGACATTTTATCGCAACCAAATTTATCAATAAATACATGCAGGTCTTCTATACGACCAATTAATCCTTTTGAAATTAATTCTTTAATGTGAATATAGTTGAATATTTCAGCTAACTCTTCCTCACTATTGCCTGTACCTTGAGGAAATCCTTCAGTATATCCTAAAAACAATTCATTGGATTCACCAGAATACACCAAGTTACTCCTAGCTTCATCTATATTTTTTACTCCATATAAATCTAATACAGTATTGAAAAAGTCTAGAATAATACTGTCACATTCTGCTGAAAACGTATCTGTTTCAGCTTCAATACGAGTTGGGTCAATAAATAATTTATTATCCCAATCAACTCGAATATCTATAAAACTCAAATCTTTTTGTGATGAATTATTTAAACAAAAATACTTAGAAAACCTCATAATTCTACCCCCAATTTATTATAGGGCAGTAAACTGCCCTACGGATTAAGCCCAAATACAATGGTCATTAACAACCGTTGCTGCACGTTCATGTGGTCCTATCCATATTCTACCGTATCGAGTATTTCTAAAATGGCCTCTCACCATGTGCGCACAACGAAAATGAGGTGTTATTTTACACATCACGATCACTCCCTTATAAGATTTAATTAGGAGCATCACTCTAAATATGTAGTTGAATTTATTTAAAAAGAAAACTAAAATTATAAATACAGTTATAAAAACAACCCTTAGAGTGATATACCTTAATTGATTGCCGTCAATCAAGATAAAATTGCTCCATTCATTGAAAGCTTAAATGTTTGCCGGTATTTAAGCTTTTAATGTTTTTCATCTTGATGTTTCTTCAAGACTTTAGCAGCTCCGCTTTTTTGTTTTTTTGAACTTTTTTTGCTGCTTAACGTTCTTCCGGCTTTTCCCACTTTCCCACCTGAATGTCTTTTCATCTCTGCACCCCCTCAAATTATCACTTTTTGTTATCTCCAATTAATAATGCTATTCCTACTACAGCAATTAATAAGATTCCAATAACTGCTTTTAATGCATAGAAAATTGTTGCAAAAGCTCCTGCAAATACTATGATTGATATTACAACATGTAATCCAATACTATATTCATAGTACGAATATTTAATAGACTCCCAAGTCACTTTTAACATTAATATTACTCCTGATAATTCTAGTGCTGCTCCCAGTAGTGTTAAAAACCAAAATATTGACAATTCCTTAGCATTTTCACTAAAAATTATTTCAATTGCTCTTTGAACATTTTCAGCATGCACATTTGCAAAATACTGATTAGAAAAAAGTAAAATTAGCATTCCGGTAATTACCAAAACTATTGCCCCGTATGATTTGTTGTTGATACTTATCTTACTCACCCCCTTTCATTTTCAAAAAAAAAATTGAAACCGATATTTTAAAAATGATTTCAATTTAAAAATTGAAACCTATAGAGATTTTTAAGGAAGTTTCCTTCCCTAAAAAATACTTTTATATACAAATTGTCTTCCACCCTCTATCAAAGGTTCCTCAACTCGTTTAACTAATCTTTGCTTGTAGAGTGAATTTAGATGTGTACTAATTAAATTCGGTTGTTTGTTTAGTAAATCAGCTATATCTCTAGCAGTAGTCATTTTTAGTAAGTATACCTGGTCTAAAATTTTACTATGCGTGTCAGAAATATCACCGATAAAGTTCGCTTTTCCATTGGCGTCTTTTTCAACAATCGCTAATTTTGTGCCGTGTAAAGTTGTTTCAATATTATAAGCATGCTCATGATCCTGATTATTAAGATTGATAAAATAAAGATATTTATCTTTTTCATATTCACATAAATGCTTAATTACTTTACTAACCAATTCATCTACTCCAGAGCTATTTATAGCTTGAACATCCTTAAAATCATAGTAAAAAACTGTATTGGTATCTGCATGTGAAATTATTTTAATAATTTCCTCTTTAATTGGTGCTACTTTTATTCTACTAATAAGGTGCTTATTACTTATTAACTCCGGACAAAGTGATACCGCATTAATAATAATCACCTCCCTGATTTCAATTTTAAATTTGAAAACGTTAAATTAACCTTATTCTACTTTTCAATAATTGTCAAGCTACTTCTATACAAAAATCGTAGTAAGTACCTGGATATGTTGATGTCGTTTTAAAAATATGAATATCTCGACTTAAAATATCGTATATATTATTACCTGTCTTCAATAACAGCCTAGTACTTTTAAAACTATCAGCAAAAGAATTTATTCGCATATTATTCAATCCCATACCACCGGAAGATTCTCTTGTACTTTCGTTTACCATAAAAGCCTTTCTTAAAATCTCGTGTTGAGCAACGGAGGAATTTGCCTTAGTTTTGAATTTTTGTATAATACCAACTCCATCATCGGCAATGCCTATACGAATTTTATTAGTAGTCTTATATAATTGAATTGTTACATACCCATTCCCCTCACTATGATGAAGAATGTTTGTACCTAGTTCCGTTGTAATGTTCATTATATTATTAGCAATTTTTTTTGATAAATTATTTTGAGTAAATATTTTAAAAATAGAGTCTGTCATACATTCAATATCCTCTTCTGTTTTTAATGGTAAAATTTCCAATAAAATTGAGCTTGTATCATTTCTATTCCTTAACTCGAATTCCTCTATATGATAATCTCTTAATATATTTGGAGGTAAATTTTTAAAAAAATTTAACCTTTCAAGATATGATACATTCTGGCAGCCGTTTAGATCTAAATGTACATCCATAAATTTATTTAAATTTTGTATAGCAAGTACCAAGCTCACCATTCCTAATGGAGTTATAAAAGTTAAGTTTGAAGCATTAATTTTTATATTTTTATATTTTTTATCAATTGCTGCATATACTTGCTGATTGAAACTATCAATACTAGCAATTGAGCTTACTATATTCGGCAATAATATTTCCAAACTCTTAGCCCCCCAAATGAGATAGTGATACCATCATAACAGTCAATAGTTCAATTCAACAAACATTAAGTAATGAAATTCAAAAAAATACAATTTTTGTGTTTATATCTTGGAAAATTAATAAAAAAAATCTCTAATCACTTTATGAACCGAATTCTGAAGGATCGACAATCTAGTTGAAATAATTAGGAATTCCTCGATTTTGCAATGAAATCCCCCTTGCTTTGAAATAGTTCTATCTTTAAGCGAAATTTATGTATCAGTGATAATTTAAAAAAGGAAATTTAGAAAACGGAGGATTGCATTATAACATTAGCAGTGGATACAAGATCATTTTAATATAATGTAAGGCTGGTCATTTTCTCCTACTCATAATCTGGTTTCTAATATGAGTAACTAATATTAATGTCGATTAAACGTAACAAACCTATAGACTGTTCGTAGCCTCATATACAACCCCTGTATTGATGTGACCACCAAATAGCATATAAAGATTTTTTGTGTTGGTTACTTTTAATGGTTACCATTTTTATATTTGATATAGTGATTTGAAGGTATTGTTGAATTAAATGAAAATAAACTAATCTAATAAACAATAAATCTGAATTTTTTTCCGGAAATCCCCTTATATCTATTCGAATAGAATAAACCAACTGCTATCATATATATATAAATCCATCTTTTATTCATTTATTTTTATCTATCAAAAAAATTATACGGTCTCTTGGACTGAAAACCACTTTTTTTTATCCTTTTATTTAAAACTCAATTTTTTTTGAACGTCCTTTAAAAATATCCTCATGCTCACTTTTCAGCATATTTCTATATATCGAACAATCCACTTATCTTTTCTAGTTAGCATTTCCCCCCACCAATCTTTGTAATATAGAGCAAAAAAGATACGCTGATTTTTTGCTCTAACAGAATCAACACAGCGTTTTATATAAAGAAAAAATCCAATTTCAGATCGTGCTGTTGTCTACCTCTGATTTGGTCTGGATCACATAGCTGTTGCTCGATACCAGTTGTTTCAAAAACCTTATCTCAAATTTGGCTTGGAGATAAATATTAAATGGTGATAGTACACCTAAAAATATAAGGAGCTAACACTCAATGGGCAGGAGTGACGGAAATATCGCCAAGTGCATTAGCGACTACTATTTAAAGTAGGTTACTTGTTACATTAGTCATCGGATTTTTTGTCTGCGGACATTGACCTCACTTCTCACTCCTTTCGGTGAATCTTGCTTTAGGGCAAGTATAAGTGAGTTGCACCCGCTAATTTTGCGTTAAGCATTCATGCTTAAAGTTGTGCAAATTTATTACTTAACACTTTCATTATCATTATGAAAATTAAAAATTTATATAGCACCATATAGACAGTATGGGTTATGAGGGAAGACGCTTGTTATTTCAGGCTTTTCCAACGCCCATCTATATAAATTTCATAAAGATAAGCTAATTTCACATATGGGTGGGGTCTGCCCTTTTTATACAGCTATGAAGAAAGGAATGTTTGTTATCGGAAATCGAGGATGGATTAAAGCAGAAAGAGAGATTCGTACGGCCGTATCTACTAATGAAGATGTGAGCAATAAAGGGGCCTATTTTAACTTGATGTTGCAATTAAATAAAATTGCTAGACATGCAAAAGGTGTTAGTGTGAATAAAACACTACCTCAATACTACAATCATATGGACTTATTTTGCCGCTTCGTAGCGGACAACTATAATTTAAAAACACTTGCTAACATTCAAAATAAGCATCTCGTAGATTATGTAAGTGAACGACAAAGCGAGGGCAAATCCGCTTCTACAATTAAAAATGATTTAGCTGCTATCAGATATTTTCATGATCAAATCCCTAATCCTCGTTATCAGCTGAGTAGCAATCAAATTTTAAGCGAAAATTATAATGAATTCCATTTAGAAAGAAGGCGCTTTGGTGGAGTTGATCGTCGTCCTACCGAACTGGAATATCAAGCCTTAGTAACATTGGCACAACAATCTAATTCTCCTTCCCTCGCACTTATTATTATGCTGTGTCGTGAACAGGGCTTACGTGTACATGAAGCGGTTAGATTAAGCCGTGTGGATGCTGAAAAAGCATTACGTGAAGGCTTTCTAACTGTTAAAGGAAAAGGTGGATTAATACGACAAATCCCCTTACAAACACAATCCTTTAGCGTTTTACAAGATGCAATGCAACAGGTCAATCGCGGAGAGAAACTTTTTATTTTGCGAGATCAGAAAGCACATCAAGTAATTCAACGTGTGCAAGATTTTATTAGGAATAATCGCCAAAAAGTATTAGACCCACTCAACACTCGGCCAAAGGGTGTTGAAATTACAATGCATAGTTTTAGACATGCCTATGCAAAAGAACAATATGAACTATTTATTGAAAAAGGTTATACAGAAGGAGATGCACGATTAGCAGTCTCTAAATTAATCGGTCACAACCGTGAGGATGTTACACGAATTTATTTAGCTGAATAAAATTTGTAATTACTCTAGTAATATCATTTTTTGCAGATATAATGTTTTAAAATATCAAAGGATGTGGTTAAAATACAAAATCAACATGAAGAAAATGAACAAATTGTAGAACTAGAAAAAAAAATTAATTCATTGGAACGCTTATTAAAAATTGAAACATATCGATTAAAAGAAGCAATTGGAGCATGGAGACGTAAAATTGAAGGAAGAGGGTTACGTAAAGACTCTATTAGAGAAGGTTTCAATGCTGAAAGAGGAACACATTATAAAGTATTTGTCTTAGATTTACCTGGGGATTTAGAGATTGAGTTTGTGTTAGATATTATTAAAAATGAAATGTTAGAAGACTTATATCCCTTTACTTTTCGAAAGGTTGATTTTTCACGCCGCTATAAAGGTTGGTTAATGGAAGTAGAAAGAACTTTAAATAAAGAAATGCAACTAGAAACAGACTTTTTAATGAAATACTATAGTCAAAATTAATAACCCTTTTTCCATAAAATCAAAACAGAATAATACAAAACACAAAGAAAGATTATTCCTTCTCTTTATGTTTTGTATTATTTAGTCATAAATAAGGTATAAGCCTTTCCATCTTTAAACCCCATCAAAATATTACTCTCTATTAATCCGGATATCTCTAAGTAGATTTTAAATTCAATATAAAAGTATTTATAAACTCTCTATTTCTTTCAGTAAACTCCATTTTCTTAGTAGTTTCTCTCTCAATTTCTTTATATAGTAGAAATAGTTCTTTTTCTAAATTACTTTTACGTTCTTGTTCAACAATAATTTCGTTTTTTAAATCTTGGATTTGTTTACTTAAATTTGTACATTCACTATCTCTTACATCCAATGGACTGTTATTTAATAACCTTTTAAATAAGCCTTTCTTTGTTTGCTTTATAAAATCTTTATGCTCATGAACTTTCGAACAATAGTCATTTTTCAACAACAAAATATTAAAATCACTTTCAAGGTAAAGTAACTTTCTCAAACAAATATTTATCTCGTCGTTTATCCTAAAAGCTTTCTGATTCAATATATATAAGGACTGTTCTATTCTAAATATTTCTTCTTGATTTTCGTTCCAAGACAATATTACTTTTTCAATTATCTTCATTTTTTTATATAATACTTGGACTTCTTCATTGGTTTGCATATTCCCTTTTTCAAACTTAAAAAGGAAGCCAATATATTGATCTTGTCTTTTTATGGCATTCTTTATTAATTTAATTTCTTTTTGATAACTATCAACGCTTTCATCTAACAATAGCTTAACATTATTCAAATTTTTACCTTGCCTCTTTAAAAACTGCTGCACTAAATACAATTTATAAATACTTATATAATTAAACTTATAATTTCTCCCCTCTCTTACATTCTCAAGATACTCAAATTTACAAAGGTTTGTAACATAATAGCGGAAACTACTAACATTCATATTAAGCATTGTAGAGACTTCTAATGAAGTATAAAGCCTTTTAGCATTTAAAGTTTTAATAAACTCAGGAAAAAGCACCTCTTCCTTATAACCATACTTTTTTAGTGCATTATAGATTTTATCTTCTAAAAATAAAGATTTAAATTTCTCAATTTCTATGTTGTCATTATTCAATTACGTCACCTCTTGTATACAAGGATTTCCAAATTGAATTTACAAGTTACAAAAAGAGCAGTTTTTTAGAAGATTTTACTTACCAAAAAACTGCACCTTAAATGCCATTTAAAAGGTTATATTTGTTATAGTCCCTTTTCCACGAATATATATTTCTCTATTTTTAGCTTCTTTAATAGCTTTATTTATTATTGATTCATATTGTGTAGTAGGTACACCCTCATATTCTAAATTTATCCCCACGTAAGGAACGCGATAGCCTTTTGCTTCGACTAATGTCCTTAGTTCTTTTAACAATTCAGATGTAATATCTTCATGTGCAAAATTTCGTGTAGCTTCTTCATCCCCTAAACTCTCTACAATTTTATATACATCCATCGTGAGTTGACCTTTAAAAAGTGCTTTCATCGTTTATCGATCCCCCTGATATTTTTTCTCTCAGTACAATCCCATCTAAAAAGCCTTGCTTGTATATATCTTGAAATAATAAGTGCTGATAATTAAGAATTGATATCTGTATCGACTCAGAAATCTCTTTAACTTCAATTTCACTTATGCCTGAAAGAGTTTTGGATAATTTCTGTTTAACATCTTTAACCATTTCATTTTGGTGATTCCTAAAAACTTTATTATGATAAAGCACATCAATCCTTTCATCTATTAATAAAATAAGTGCTGATTCAAAGTTTCCGATGACGTTCAACCCCATTCGTTACTCATTATGTATATTTACGTTTTAAGTATAATTTATTTTCTATTGATTGTAAAATACAATAACTGTACGATTAATTAAACGATAAAAGTGGAGTTGAAATAACATATATGAATAACTTGCAAATAGGACAGTTAATACGTTCATTACGCAAAGAAAATAATTTAAGTATGAGTGATCTTGCTCAAAAATTAGATATTTCTCAAGCATCTATTTCACGAATAGAAAGTGGCATTCAGGAAGCGAATTATACACTGTTAGGTGAAATTTGCGAGCAATTTGGACTAACGCTTAGCTCATTCTTTTTATTACTGGAAAACAAAGTTGATACAGCTATTAAGATTCCACAAGATAAATTTCTACAAAGTGAAAATATAGATGACGAATTATTTAATATTATTAAAAATTTATCAAAGGAACAAAAAAAGGGATTATATGTACTATTACTTCCCTATATCAGATAAATTTCCATAAGAAAAACCTTGGTTTTTCGTATAACGGTAACCAAGGTTTTTTTATAGCTATTCAAATTTGATAAAAATCATCGGTGAATTAAAATTAATATTTGTATTTCATCTATTTACTATATTTTTCTACGTATCGTGTAGTTGATTATAAAAAAACGGCTAACAAACATCCATTTTTTATTAATAAATGCTTTTAATATTCAACACTATCTATTTTATTTTTCCTAATTTCCTTCTTAGTTTTATTACACTTTGCACCCATGGGTCATTCCATACATTAAAATGCCTTTCGAATGCATAATCATAGCTATAAAAGTTACTATTTTTAGGTTGGAAATCCAAAGGGAAATCATATTCAGTTAAGTAATGGCTATCACTTTTTCTTAAATTTTCTGACTTAAAGTTACCTTTAGGCTGTGTTATTCTACCAAATAAGTTATTGTTAATTACCCATACCTCATGTTCTTTTTCTTCCCCTGTTGTTCCATCTGGATAATAAATACAATCATAATGCATAAGTATTTGGTCAAATGAAACATCCATTTTTAAAAATACATTACTACCATAAGATCCAAGGAAGTTCTTGTCTGCAAAAGAAAGAATGATGTTAGTTTCAAATTGAATATGGTCATCATCTTTAACATTTTTGTCAAGCAATCGGTTAGTAACTTGTTTTACCTCCTCATAATTCAATGATCTACCTAAAATTACAGAATTTTTTGATGGGAATTTTTCTTTTAAATAAGTCTGTGTATGAATATACAGTTTTTCTAATTCATCTTTTGCTTCTTGTATATCCTCCAAAGTCAATTCCATAAATGCTTTTCTAAGATGATAACCATTTGTAGACAGATAATATTCATCAAAGCCTGGAAATCTGTGAATCGAAAATATTTCTTTAGTTAAATATGTTAATACAGCTCTAGATTTAGCATAATCATCATTGTTTATATACCCATTACATAAATGCCCTCCAAAAAAGGCCATATTTAATAAATTACTTTTTATATGAAAAAGGTGGCTTTCTAATTTTTCCATAAATACCTCCGATGTTATTTTTGTTTTAGAGTAACTGTTGTCTGATCTATTGCTAAGCTAAACATTTTTTTGTGTAAAGTTAAGAAATGCACAATTCCATTTCATAAAGCGTAGGTTTTCTATCATAAATATCAGAATACGTTAGGTAAACTCCCATTAGATCATATGTTTTAAGAAATGCAGCATTCATTTTAAATCACACATCCTTAAATAAAAAAATATTGATGAAGCGGTAACTTTAATCCAAAAATCATATCAATTTTTCAAGCAAATATTTGTATTAATATTTATATCTCATTGTATTTAGTATTTTTTCCAGCAAATTTTTCAATTGGATATTTTTCATTATTTTTTTGAAGTTTATTATTTATTATTTTTACTAAGTCCAAATCCGTTTCATTCGCAAACAATATCGCATAAATCAAAACATCCGCTAGCTCCTCCTTCATCTTATCTAAATTCTTTTCAACTGCTTCCTCACTCGTTTTCCATTGAAATAGCTCTAATAATTCACTTGCTTCTAATGATAAGGAGAGTGCTAGATCCTTAGGATTATGGAATTGCTGCCAGTTACGTTGGTCTCGGAATTGCAAAATACTTTTACGTAGTTGTTCTAACTCACTCATACTATTCACCTGCTTTTTGATATTCTAAAAGTTTATTGCGCAACGCTTCATCACTTGAATAAATGTACAGACCCCTAATTCCACGCTTCATCAAGATATTGATTGAATTTAGGACGATTTTTTCCTTTGCTTCATTTACATTTTCAATTCCGTCCATACCTGTATATGCACCTTTATCCATATACTTACTCGTATCAATGCTGATTTCATCTTTAGCAGCGTCATATTGAACAGATGGCCCAAGCACGACACCAACATAATTTAAATCAAAGCCCTGTATTGTATAAATTGATCCAGCCTCGTGAACGGTTTCTGCTTTTTCTGCCCATGTATATTTCGTACTTGTTGTATTCCATGGCATTTGGTATTCACCATTTGATTCTTTCACGTAGTAGGTCCCACCATCTTTTTTATGTATGTAATCAAACGTTGATACAACACGACTTAAACCGCGCTGAGTATTTTGGGATTTAATTTCATCATGCATGTCCTTCAAAGATTCAAATACTTTAAATTCATAGTTTTTATCTTTAGGAAGCGGCAATAATTTTTTTCGCTTGAATTCGTTTATCCAATTGATTACGTCATCATTTGCTTGCATGCGGAATTGATTTGTTAACTGGTATTCTTCGTGAAAAGTACTTAATTTCTTAAGCCCTTCTAGTGTTGCTGTTCCCCATAGACTCTTCAGTTTTAATACTTGATCTTGATCATAAATAATGACAACTACCTTTGCTAGCTTCAAAAACTCCTCTAAATGATTATTGCCGTGGAAGCCATTATAAGTATCTGGCTTTGTTAGCAATAAATGTGCTTCATCTACGAAAATGATATCAGCCTTTTTTCCCTCTTTTTGCAACATATTAATCAGAGATGTAGGTTTTGCAAAGTTTTTGCCTTTTAAATGTTTCACTTGTTTTGCTATGTTTTTATATGTTTTAAACATTTCCTCATGGTTCACAGCTAAATAATTTTCTGTACGATATAAATTTGAAGATGCTTCTTCTACTCTTTCTTGAATCGTATTGAAAATAGAACTTAACACAACGCTCTTTCCAACGCCCGCTTCACCTTCAATAACTAATAGACTTCCATATTCACTTGAGTTTTGAGTAACTCGTTTCTCACAAAACTCTAGTACTTTATCTTTTAATTCAAGTTGTTCTAAAGATAAATCTTTGAAAGGAGATAATTTAAAAATATCTTTGTTTTCAATTACATGTAACTCATTGTCGACAAGCTTTTGTTCATATAGTTTTTGCCAAAGTTCTTTAAATAGTTGTTGGTCGTAATAAGGTTTATTGTAGTAGTTATGAGTAAAATCGTTAGCCGTCTTACTTTTATTTTGAAGCGTATATTTTTCATCACCAAGGAAGTAGTTAATCAGCTTTGTCTCTAGATGAAAGGTTGCTGAACGATTAAAGTGTTCGTGTTTAATCAAATTTACTTGTTTAATATTTTTACGTGCTTTTAAATGAGCTTTCATACGATTTTTAAAATAAACCGTTTCACCAATATAAGCTTCTTTATTGCCATTCAAAACATAAATAACTGGATAATTTAAATACTGCTCTTTGTTGTTAATTTGATTGATGCTTTCTTGTATAAAAGGCCATGATAGTATTTCGATAGCTGTCATTTCTTTTCTCCTTATCACAATACTCTGGTTAAAACGTATATATAATTTAACTAGTCATAATTTATGTTACTATTTTATCATAATTATCCCTTTTTACTTGTAATAGACTGCTCTGATCAAATGGAAGCTAATATATTCGCATAAATTACATACTAGGGGTTAACTTAGCATATCTTACAGGTACATAAACACCCTATCCTTCAGCTATCACCTTCAGTTACTAGAACCCTCTTTAATGGTATTGAAATGTTTGTTAATACTGCAGATCGCAATGGTGAGAATACATCACCTATCACACATTTTTATTTACGTGTAAACCCTGCAAAAAAGCCATTTGATGGGGAAAAGTTAATTTCCGTGTTTTACGATTTGTTAATTAAAAAATACTATAGAAATTGATGGATAAATCATTTGCTGTTTATTTCCTAAAAAAAAGATATAATACTAGTAAAGAAAGGCAAACGGAGGGATTTTTATGACAAGATTTTCAAAATCGTTAGAAGCCCGTATGAAAGAACCAGAGCTTAATCTTAATTTTTCAAAGACCGTTCAACCTAACATAAAACTAATTAAGAAAAATGAAGCTGCCTACAACCAGGCAAAAGAAAATTTTTATTTGGCACAAGACAAATAAAATAAATTCATTCCTTACCCTCTAAATAGGTAAGGGTTTTTTTATTTCAGAAATAATATTAATCTAGAAGTTATTCTGAACATTTACGAGGAAGTATATCGAGATCTTCACAAGTGCCATCTTGTTCGTGCTGTAATCCAAGCTCACTAGAGTCCTGGTTTTTTCATATTTTTTAAATATACCTCTTTAAGATCTTTACTTAATTAATTGTATTATTACCTTTTTAGGTTTGTAGTATTGAAGTAATAGAGGCTTTGTTAAATGCTTTTGATCTTCCACAGCCTGGCGCTTTTGTGTAATAAGGAAAACGTCTTTATTCATGGAAAGGGCCAGATTGTTGTATAAGCATTTATTATGTTTTTCACTTAGACTAATGGTACAGGTTGCTGGTATAATAGTTATTGGAAAAATATAGCTTGATAATAGGCAGAAAATAATAGTAATGAGGAACAAATTAGGAGCTCAAATGATTATTATTTTAAATTAGTGAATAATTTGATTATTATTATTCTATGAGAATGTGAAATTTCTTAATAAAAGCAACGGTTGTTGGTAGGGAGTAGAAGTTTATTGGAGAATAAAAAGAAAAAATATAATTACGGTGCTATTGCAAAAGCAGCAAAACCATTTATGACTTTTGAGCAAATCTTCGGTAGAGAACCAATTAAAGAACAAATAATTGACTCAATAAAGTCTCTAAACTTAAAGAAGACGTTAATTTTAGTATCACAATTTGCTGCAATGGAAAAAAACGCCGCAGAGTATCTTAAAAATTCTTATCTTGGCTCATTTAGTAACATATTAGGAATAAATACAGAAAAAAATAAAGACGAAGTATTATTTGCTTCGCAGGCAATATTAAATTTGTATAAATGGTTATTAGCGTATGGGCAAGAATCAACATTAAATGAAGAAATCAAAGAGGAAGATATTTTTAATACAATAAATTTGTTCTTGAAAGTATCAGATTTTTTACCAAAACACATAGAACCAGATGATTTTTTATTACAAGTACTTTCTTTTTCAAAACACACCAATTTAGGAAATGAATTAGCGAGAGCTTTCTTTATCTACTCTGAATTATCAAAACAGCAGGAGCTATACAAAGAAAAAGAGTTTTTAGATATAAATAGTGATTTCGTTAATTTCTATGGTTATTCAATTGAACAGTATTTAGCTGTTAATTTTGCCTTGTTGACTTTGGTGCTGCCACAGAGGGTTTCATTTTCAACAACTTGGGTAAAAAATAAAAATGAGTTTTTTAAAAATACTGAGTTAAAGCATATAGCACCAAAAATTATTGATGATTTATCCATAAATATTACTGAGGCACAAAAATGGGCTAGCTCTACTATAGATAACAGCTGGAATTATCTAAAACTCCAAGAGCTTCCTTTACTAAAATTAAATTCGGATGAATTTATTCCTTTTAACTATGATATTCTTTCAAATGGGATCTTTGATGGTTTATATCACAGAATAAGAGGGTGTTACCCTGAAAAAGATAGAAGATTTCTTACCTTTTTTGGACGTCCCTTCGAAAAATATATCGACCTTATATTGAAAGAAGCTATTCAAAATTCTAGGTTTGATTATGAGTATATTGAGGAGTTTGATTATGGAACAAAAAGTCCGTCCCTTTCTTCTGATTTTTATTTGAGATTGAATGAGGATTTAATTATTATTGAAGCTAAAGGTGCGAGACCTACAGTGAATTCAAGTATTAATGCTGACAAAGAATCTATCAAAAAGGACCTTAAAAAGTTATTTATTGATCCAATTATACAAGCGGATAAAGCATATCAGAATATACTAAATTCGAGTTTCTCCAATAAGTTTAAGGGTGTACAAAATATTTATATAATATCTGTTAACATAAATAACTTCCCTTCTGTTCCATCCTTTTACGAGGAAGTGGATGAAACATTAAAAGAATCCCTTAGTGATAAAGTAAAAGGTTATTTCAACTTTAGCATCACAGATATTGAAGCAATGTGTTATTTAATATCCCGTAAAGGAAAGAAACCACCAATTTTCAAATACTTAAAAAATAAATTCGAATCATCAGATATTCAATCATTCACATGGTTTCTTGAGCATTCTAATATTCCTATAAAAAGAGGTATATGGATTAATGAACAATTGTATAACAGTTATAAGAAGATATACGAGATGTCATTTGAAAATCCGGAAAAGTCTTTGATGTTTTTAGAGAAAAAGTTACTGAAGAAAAAATAATTTTAATGTGATCTTTTAATAAAGATTGATAATTTATAATTAAGTTCGATTATTTATAATAAGTTTTGATAAAAACCTGTATGGAATACAGGTTTTTTACTTATTCAACAATAGGGCGCGAATCTGTAACAAGGATCAGCGCTTGTTTTTTATTAAAGGGCCATATTCTTGCATGATGATTTAAGGCTATATTAGATAATTATGTTAAAATTTAGAGAATGGAAATTAAGGAAGGGAACAAAACTGTCCGTTTGTTATAGGAGTAAATCCATTCTAATTCAACAATCGGGCGCTATTGTGAAGGAACACATGAAACTGAAATTTAAATCTATTGGGTAAGAATCCATTTTGTTTAATCTTTTTTTCAAAATGGCTTCTTGTTATTTATACTATCATGAGGTATTTTTGATCCTAGTTTCAAAGCAAAATCATTGGAGTTTATACATATCCTATAAAAGCTAATTTAAATACATATCCACAAATAAAGATAATTTTCCATTAGAAAAACCTTAGTTTCTGCATTAAACAGAAAACTAAGGTTTTTGTATTTCAGGTATTAAAAACTGAGAGATGAATTTAAATTCAGTTTACATTGTACTTCATCTATTTACTAAATCTTTCAAAGTCTTATCGTATAATCAGTAAATAACAGACATAATTTCCTCGTCTATTTCACTAACAAATCCAACTACTTGTTCGGTCTCAATGCTTTCTACACCTTTTTCCAGTGAAAACACCACCTCTTATATGAGAACTATTTATATTTCATCACAGTTATGCGCTGTTCCATTTTTAAAAATAAAAATTAAAATGCGTCTCATAAATATGACCCCCTAATTCAAACTTTTGGCGCAATAGGAGGTCATTTGATAAATATTCAGTTCTGTTAAAACTAGGTTTTGTAAATCTTAGCATACCGTCTTTAATTTTTCAAACTTCTATCAAATAAAAGAAAAAATAAATAAAAAATACTCTTAAAAAAATAAAATCTGGCGGGTATATTGTTTAGACAAAGAGCAAAGGAGCCATCAAAATGACAGAACGAGAATTTAAACAATATCTAGAAGAGTTGAAAAATGAAATAATAACAGCTATTACTAAGCAAATATCCAAACCTGAGAAACAGTTACTAACTATTAGAGAAGCGGCTGAATATTTAGGAGTATCGTATAACACCTTTCAAAAATTTAAATGTGAAGGGCTAAAAGTATTTGAAATCGATGGTACTAAACGAATCTATAAACACGAATTAGATAAATTTATAGAAAAAAATAGCTACTAGCAAACGGAGAAGTTATTATGGCAAAAATTAAAGCAATTAAATCATATAAGTTAGTATCAGGGGAAACAAGATATAAATTCAAGATTTATCTAGGAACCGCTTCTACCGGTAAACGAATTGAAACTACTCGACGTGGCTTTAAAACAATAACAGCTGCAACAAATGAATATTTACGACTGAAAATAAAATTTAAAGAAGGCTATCGCCCTGAAAAAAAGACATATAGTGATATTTATAATGAATGGTTATCAATTTATCAAAAATCCGTTAAACCTTCTACCTATCATAAAACAAAGCAACTTTTTCTGGATCATATTCTGCCTTTTTTAGGTCCCATTAAAATGCAATCTATTACTTACAAACATTGTGAAAATGCAGCATACATTTGGTATGATCAATTAAAAAAACATAAAACAGTTGAACATTATGCAGCCAAAGTATTTGATTATGCGATGAAATTAGATGTTATTGAAAGAAATCCCATGAAGGCAGTTACGACACCCATTAAAAAGCAAAAAGAATCCACCAAAGACTACTATAGCCGTGAAGAACTAATAGAGTTTTTAGAAGCTACTAAAAATGAAGATATAAAAAAATATGCATATTTACGGCTTCTATGCTATACAGGTATTAGGCGTGGAGAAGGTTTTGCTTTACAATGGAGTGACATCAATTTTGATAAAAAGGAAATTACAATAAACAAAGCTGTTACCTATGATAAAAATGGGAAACTAATAATTTCTTCCACTAAAACATCTGATCATAGACTATTAAAGATTGATGATCACACACTTGAAATTTTAAATGAGTGGAAATCAATTCAATCCGTTTTGCATTATAATTTAAGTTCCGATAGCCTTGTATTTTCTGATAAGAAAAATAATATTACTTATCCATCTAAGGCTTGGGACTGGTGCAATAATATCCAAGAAAAATATAAACTCAAAAAGATTTCACCTCATGATTTAAGACGGACACATGCTACAATGTATTATATAAGTGGTGCAACACATTACGAAATAAAGAAGCGGCTGGGTCATAGCTTTAAGGACATTACATCAGATGTTTATATTATTGAAACAGAGGAAATCAAAGCCAGTGCATTTGAGAATTTTATTAAATATATCAACTATTAAAACGTGTCACTTTTTTTCATGTTCTTTTTATTAGTCTTCAAACGCAGACACAATATAATGGTACTATTCTTCCTTACACTCTGTTTCTAAAGCAAATTGTCAACTTCTTGGTATACCAAGAAGTTGACAATTTTCTCTAATAGATACTTTTAAAATAAAAGTATCTATTCTATCCAATTCTTTAATTTATATTGTTCTTTAAAAACCCTAGAATTATTACTTCCTTTAGTAATATAGCTTCGCCTATTATCTTCAAAAATAACTTCAAGTTCTTCATCTATCAGTTCTAATGACTCTAATTCATGCTTAATAATTTTATTAACTAAACTTAATTTTGGTGGTTCGTAATTTAATTTTATTTTTAGCCAATCCAATGTTCTAATTTCAGTACCATCATTCATTTTAAGTACAAAATGACCTTTTTTTAGCAAATTGATAATTTTTAATAAATGATTATCACTTTCTATATTCAATATAATATTATTTAAGATGTAATCCCAATCAAAATATTCCATCAAATCTCTATCTGAGAGTTGTTGGTATTGTAAAGCCTCTATATTTTCTAAGATTAAATCAATATAGAATGGATCTTCTTTGGAAAATAATTTTTGAGTAAATCTGTCCCACAATTTTTTATTTGATTGATTTTGAGTAGCTGATACTAACAATAATTTTTCAAATACTAATTTTACCTTACTTTCAGATTTTAAAAGCGCATCATATAGCTCCAAATCCTCATCAAATCTACTAGAATAATTATACAAACAATCCATATATTCTTTTAAAGCTAATTTAAAAGTTTGATTTACTTCTCCACCTTCTAAAATTGCATGAATTATTTTGTCCCAGAATTTTCTGTTTTTATGATGATACCCATTCCACCATAACGGCTGTGGAAATCCTGTATATATATTCAAGCAAGGTTCTAATAAATCTTTATTAATAAATTCTTGTATTATCGAATTAGTATCATATTCTAATATATTTTCCCCAAAAATATCTACAACCACTTCCTTGGGTATAAAACTCCCGGTTAAAAGTATTGCTTTTATCCAAATATTATCTTCTCTACAACTATTAGTTATACTTATAATTAAATCCTTCTCTTCTTGACTTAGCAATTCCCAATAATCTATAAAGTGGCTTAAATGTGTAGTTATTAAGCTAGTTTCATCATCATTTATTAAAGTTTTAAAAACCTCTTTTCTTGCTTCGCTGTCATTCTTAGTCCCTTCCATTAAATATGCTGCTACACTCATACCGTAATCATCAGGATAACTTCTATTAAGAGATTTCAACCACTTATGCCAATTAGAGGAGAAATTAACAATTAAATTTGCATCACGGACATATTTTAAGGAGTCCTCAGTAACTGCTACTAAATGTGCTTCATGTATTCTTTTGAAATCAAATGGAAAATAATAAAAAACTTGATTAAATAATTCGTACCATACTTCCCATAGCTCTTTTTTTTGAGAATGGTTTAATTCTGACCACGGAATCCCATCTGTTATATATTCATCTTGAAAATTTTCCAAAAACCTTAAGAATCTTATTGATACTGGAGGCTCTTTCAAATATTCTTTTAATTTCGTAATTAAGTATTCCTTTGATTCAGCCGAATAATTACCCCAATTATGGAAGGCACCTAAATAACTTTTATATATGATATTAGGATGCTCATTATAAATCAATAATTTACTTAAGTTTATATCTTCATGTACAAAAAATTTAAATAGATTATAATATGCTTTCTCCTTAATAAATACCTCGTCAAGGAAGATAGCTCCCTTCAAAACCTCTAAGTAAGGAGATTTTATCTCTTCATTATATTCTATCCTTAAGCACTCCCAGACCTCTTTTGAAGATAGAGATTCTTTAGAAAGAAGATCTAAATTATTGCTTCTTTGTGTTAAAAGATTTTCAAGATATCTAGACATTGTTAATTCATTTTCAAAAATATATGGTTCATCATTATGCCATTTGATTATTTCTTTATTATCTTTATTTAACATTATAGTATCAATTAATATTTTTTGGTTATTTTTATCGAATCCACTAAAATGCTCTAGAAGAAAAGATATACTCCTATCTATAACTGAAGGAAAAATAGATTTAAAAGCCATGTACAACAGCTCTAAAACCCTGTTGTTATTCTGCAAATTTAAATATAAATATTCTAAAACTCTTATAGTTGAATTACCAGTAAACTTAGAAGTAGTAGCTATTCCTTTTTTCAACATTTCATATATGGCTTCATCTGCATAATACTCTATTTCAAGATCCTTAAGTATAATTATATAGCCTACATGTTGATAAATTGGATGATTAAATATTATGCCATCACTAGTAATATTTATATAACCACATTTCCTAAAATAAATTATGGCTTGTTTAAAATTTTCATTTGATATTTTTTCAAATTCTTTACTATAATCCCAAATAATATTATTATTTTCTTCATTTTCTGTTAAACTAAATGATCCCCCCCCTATAACATCCAGCTCTTTTCTTATAGAAAAGTAATCTGAAACTTCACTTAATATATAATGTAGATGTCTAGGTTCAATAGGTTTTGTTGTATTACATGCTAAAGTCAATGCTATAAACACCTTTTTATAAACATCACTTAAGTCATTAATAATAAAATTAGCTATATCATGTGAGTTAACACGAGCTAGATCAACAACTGTAGAGGTTTCCATTTCTGGTAGTGCATCAATCGGTGTAGTATTTAATAAATGGTTTAATTCTCCTATTTGCAAATAATTATCTATACTGTGCTTTTTCAAATAGTTTATTATTTCATCTATAACATTTGAAAAATTTTCATTCGTAATTTTCATTTTCCAATACTCTTGCAAAAAGTTTGTATCCTTATTAGTTAAATCAAACCATGAAACTTCACCAATATTACAAGAAGCTAATGAATTAACATTAAAGACATTTAATAAAATATCTTTTCTAGATGTAATAATTATCTTTTTATTCACATTGCTATTTGTACATATAATATTTAATTTCCGAATTATTTCAGAAACCCTTTGCTCAGGAGTTATTGCCCCAAAAGGGTCTTCAAGAATTAAAAACTTATCTTCCATATCATTTTTTGAAACAAAGTTCATTGCCTCATCAACTTCTGAAGTGATCAAACAATAATAGCCCTTTTGTTGATATTTACTCGCTAGTCTTTTAGCATAAAATGACTTACCACATAACGGGACTCCGGAAAGTAATAGGAAATGACTTTCTCCTAAAGTGTCCTCTAAAACAGAAAAGTCTTTATTTTCAATAAACAAAGTATCCACAGGGAGAACTAACGATTCACTATATAAATCAATTTTTGAAATTATTTCTTCTATTATTGATTGATTATTTCCTTTATAACTTTTTACTGTATCTAGCATTTCAAATATCAGTTTGTTAACTTTACTCTTGGGAACAAGATATTTTTTATTTAAAAGATTCTCCAGCTGTTCTTTAACTAATTCTTCACTTTTCAATTCCCAAATTTTAATTTTTTTAAATATATATCTAAATATATTACTTGTCGAATCCGTGCAAAAATTATCTATTTCTTCTTTTCTTTTGATTGCTAGCGGCGTAGATTCTTTAAATACATTTTTAATGTCTACTTTAATCTGATCAATCAGTGTGTAATTAAAACCTTTACTATTTGTTAAATGCAATAAACCTTTTTCATCCATAACAAAATTTATTAAATTATTTTCAACCCTATTGTTGGTTACAAAAAGTAAAAATCTATTTCTATCTTCATTTAGTTTTTTTAATAAATGCATATCTGAACTATATTTCTCAAAATGACTTATCCACTCACTAAATTCCTCGATTTCAATGAAATTTGTTCTATTTTTCACTTGTACATCAATTACATATTCTTCATTTTCGTATATGTATCTTATTTCACAGTCTTCCCCATCGAAATTTTCGATTTTACATTGAATACCCTCTAGTTCACTTAATAAAATACTTATATATAGACATATTAGATCTTGATAATCATATCCAGCAGCCCCTGCTATTTCTACAGACATTAGAACATCACCTTTCCCTAACTTCCTTTTAACTCTCTATAAAAGAACCCATAATTTAAAACAAGATCAATACTATCAGAGAAATTATCCTTGTTTCGTTTATTACGATTAATTATTTTGTCGAACAATCCCATCATAGTATCCCCCCTATTAAAGCTAATTACATTTATATATTTTATCAAAAATTCCAAATTACCGGAATTCATTTCGACAAAATAAAAAGATCCCAATCTGGAATTGTATTTTTCATTATATTTTCATTTTCCCTATATACTCCGAATGATTATAAAACACGAAGTCTAATAAATTCATGTCCAAAATTGCCTACTAATTAATACTGCATGTCAATTTTATTTATTTCTAAATTCTAATTTGTCTTCAAACGCAATACATAATATGATATGTATGTAAGGTACTACTCACCTTACGCTCTGTCTCCGTAAGCAGTACAGAGGAGGAATTACTTTGGCGAGAAATCCCCAAATCAAAGAGTACACATTAAAAAATGGCGAAAAGCGTTTTATGTTTAAGTTTTACCTTGGTACAGATTCATTAACTGGAAAGCCTATAACTACTACTCGACGTGGCTTTAAATCACGTAAAGAGGCGCAAGATGCTATGAATCAGTTACAGCTCGAGGTATACAGTGGCACATATAAAAAACAACAATATGAAACGTATCAAGATATTTATAACATGTGGGTTGAGCAGTACGAAAACAGCGTTGAAGAAAGTACATTTGTAAAAACTATCGGTATTTTTAAAAATCACATTTTGCCTGCTATGGGTTCTTATAAAGTTGACAAGATTGATATTGCAACTTGCCAAAAGCATGTAAATCAGTGGGCTAAGAAGCTAAAGCGGTTTCGCATGGTTAAGTCCTATGCTGCAAAAGTTCTCGATTATGCGATTAAACATGGCTACATTGATAAAAATCCTTTTACATTGGTTGAAATGCCTAAAAAGCGCAAGCAATTCGTTTTAGATGAGGCAGAATTTGAAAACTTTTACGAACGAGAACAATTAATAAAACTGCTTCAAAGCTTTGAACAGCAAGATAATCTAATGGTTTTTACAATATTTCATGTATTAAGCTATTCAGGTATGCGTAAAGGTGAGGTATTAGCACTGATGTGGAATGATATCAACTTTGAACGAAGTGAAATTCGTATTAACAAAGCGATTTCACGCGGTAAGGATTGTCAATTGTACCTGAAGACAACTAAAAATGGTGTAGTACGAACGATCAAAATGGATCAAACTTCAATGTCTTTACTATCAAAGTGGAAGTTACAACAAAGTAAGAATTATTTAGCAAAAGGCATTAATACATCTAATAAAAAGCAACTCGTATTTAGCAATAAATATAACCGCTTCATCCAACCTGTTCAAACGCAAAAGTGGCTCCAAAAAGTAATTGATAAATACAAGCTTCAGCCTATTACTACACATGGTTTACGCCATACCCATTGCTCACTATTATTTGAAGCGGGTGCAAGTATTAAAGAAGTGCAAGAGAGGCTAGGACATACAGATGTAAAAACGACAATGGACATTTATACGCATGTGACCAAGAAAACCAAAGCTAGCACCATTGAAAAATTTGATGCATACATCAATTCACGCTAATTCTTTGACCCAATTTTGACCTAGTTTGACCCAAAAAATGACCCAAAACCATTTGATATTAGTTGAATGTTTTTGAAATAAAAAAAGCGCCAAACCCCTGATATATCAAGGAATTTGACACTTTTTGAAACTATATTGTTTCCAATGTATGGAGACGGCGGGAGTCGAACCCGCGTCCAGAAACTCCAATACTTCAGCTTCTACGCGTGTAGTTTGCCTATTTACGATTCACGTAACATTATGCCGACAAACAGGCGTCCTGTACGCTAACCTGGAAATCTCTTGTCGGTGACTCAGGTGGCACCATCGACCGTATCCCACTAAAGTTGGGCCCCACGTTCTCTACATGGGCGATAGAGAGGCAGAGCGCTTAAGAGCTTACGCTGCGAAAGCTAAGTTTTGTTGTTTGCCAGTTATTATATAACTTCCGTTGATGACGGAGCCGAGACCTCCGACGCGCGACCAAAGCTTGAACCATCCCTGTCGAATCCGTAACGTCCCCTTGAATATGAATCGAAGCATATAGCCTCGTTCAAGCAAAGGAGCTAGAATTTCTTCTAGTACGGTGGGAGCTAAAAGTACACTTCCATGTAATCTGGCATTCAGTAATACATATTATAAAACAAATCTAGCTATAGTTCAAGTGTCCCGCTATAGTAGAAAAAATTGGCTGGCTTACAACGACTCCCTCATTCCATTATCTTACATTTTAAATCTCTTAAAAGCAAAATAAGCTTTCCTAATCTAGAATCTGTGAGATAACCATAATAGACCTCTACCTCTTGCTCGCCAAAGCCGAGCTTGAATTCATTAATTTCCTCCTTGTTCGTTCTACCTTCGCTTTGCTAGTTCCTTCCGTCATTCCCGCCTTTCTACCTTCGCTTTGCAGGTTCTTTCCATCATTCCCGCATTTCTACCGTCACTTTGCTAGTTCTTTCCTTCATTCCCGCCTTTCCATCCATTGCATGCTCTTTCCGTCATTCCCGCCTTTCCATCCGTCGTTTGCAGGTTCTTTCCGTCAGTCCCACCTTTCTTTCCGTCGCTTTACAAGTTCTTTCCGTCGATCTCGCTTTCTACCGTCGCTTTGCAGGTTCTTCCGTCGATTCCCGCCTTTCTACCTTCGCTTTGCAGGTTCTATCCATCATTCCCGCCTTTCTTCCGTCGCTTTGCAAGTCTTTCCGTCATTTCAGCCTTTTCATCCGTCGCTTTACAAGTTCTTTCCGTCGATTCCGCCTTTCCATCCGTCGCTTTGCAGGTTCTATCCATCACTCCCGCCTTTCTTCCGTCGCTTGATCAGTTCTTTCCGTCGATCTCTCCTTTCCATCCGTCGTCTTACCGCTATCAAAACCAAAAAGCTCACCATCCGAAAATAGTGAGCTTTCTAACAATCTATTATTATTGATTTTTTGATTTGAAGGCACGTTCCATGTCGCGTTTTGCTTCTTTTTTGCGCATGTCGTTGCGTTTGTCGTAATCCTTTTTCCCTTTGCCGACGCCGATTAATAGCTTGGCATAGCCGTCTTTAATGTACATTTTTAATGGGACGATTGTGTAGCCGTCACGTTTTACGGCACCGACTAGCTCGCCGATTTGCTTTTTGTGTAGTAGCAATTTGCGGGCGCGCAGTGGGTCGTGGTTAAAGCGGTTGCCTTGTTCGAATGAGCTGACGTGCATATTGTTGATCCATGCTTCACCGCTGCGGATTTGTACATAGGATTCTTTTAGTTGGACCCTTCCTGCACGGATGGATTTAATTTCTGTGCCTGTTAGCACCATACCCGCTTCGATCGTGTCTTCAATGAAGTAGTCGTGCCCGGCTTTTTTGTTTTGTGCTAATACTTTCCCAGTACCTTTTGCCATATTATTCACCCTCTACTTAAAGGATAGCAGGGTCAACCTGCTTTTATTGATAAAGTGAAAGCACCCGCTTCAAATTGCTTTAAAGCGCTAATGGTGCCTTCACCTATACTTTTACGTTATTTACGTTTTGATTTTTTCTTTTTGTTTTTCTTAGCAACGCCCTCGTAGAACTTTTGCTTTTGCTTCACGCCTTTTTTAGGGCCTGGGCTTGAGCCATCTTTGCGGCTGCCTCGTGGATCACGGTCGTTTTCACGACGTTCTCCGCTACTGCCTCGTCCGACTCTTTCTTCCTCGTTGCGACCACCTCTGTGATTACTACGACTGCTTCTTTCTTCTTCGTTGCGACCGCCTCTGTGACTGCCACGACTACCTCTTTCTTCCTCGTTTCGTCCGCCTCTGCGACTGCCACGTCCGCCTCTTTCTTCTTCGTTGCGACCACCTTTGCGGCCATTACGACCATCTTTGTTTTCGCTATAATTTTTGCGTGCGTGAATAACAGTAGGTGCTGCTTTTCGAGTTCGTCCATAAGAAGTTACCATTCCGACAATTTCAAAGTCAATGGATGACTCCTCAATAATAACATTTGCTACACGTACCGTAACTTCATCTCCAATGCGGAATTGACGATTTGTACGTTCACCAATCATAATCATTTGACGATCGTCAAAACGGTAGTAGTCATCTGTCATATTGCTGATATGGACAAGACCCTCGATAGTATTTGGTAGCTCCACGAAAATTCCGAAGTTTGTAATAGATGAGACGATCCCCTCGAATTCCTCACCAATTTTATCGGACATATATTGTGCCTTTTTCAGCGAATCCGTATCGCGTTCTGCATCAACAGCACGGCGTTCACGTTCTGACGTATGGTCAGCAATTTCATCCATCGCCATACTCCACTGTGCAATTGTTTCTTTCGAAGTATCCTTATTAATTAAATACGTTCGAATTAAACGGTGCACGATTAAGTCAGGATAACGACGAATTGGTGACGTAAAGTGTGTATAGAAATCCGTTGATAAGCCAAAGTGACCTATACTTTCAGGATAATATTTTGCCTGCTGCATTGAGCGTAGAAGCATCGTTGAAATCACTGGCTCCTCTGGCATACCGTCAATCGCCTTTAACACATCCTGTAATGCTTTAGGATGTACCGTATTGCCTGTACCTTTAATTAAAATACCGAAGTTCGTAACGAATTCAAAGAAGCGTTGTAGCTTTTCTGGCTTTGGATCCTCGTGAATACGATATAGGAACGGTACATTCATCCAATGGAAGTGCTCTGCTACAGTTTCATTGGCAGCAAGCATGAAATCTTCAATTAATTTTTCTGCCACTGTACGTTCACGTAATTCAATATCTACTGGCCATCCATCTTCGTCCACGATTACTTTTGATTCTTTAAAGTCAAAATCAATGGCACCACGCATTTCACGTTTATGACGTAAAATATTAGATAGCTCAGCCATATGTTTAAACATTGGTACTAGTGGCTCGTAGCGGGCAATTAAATCTTTGTCCTGCTCCTCTAAAATTTTGTAAACGTCCTTATATGTCATACGTTCTGTTGTTTTAATGACACTTTGGAAAATTTCATGTGAAATCACATTACCATTGGCATCAATAATCATTTCACAGGACAATGTAAGTCGATCCACCTGTGGATTTAATGAACATATGCCATTTGATAGACGATGTGGAATCATCGGAATCACGCGGTCTGTTAAATATACACTCGTCGCACGATCATAAGCTTCAATGTCAATTACTGAGCCTTGAGTTACATAATAACTAACATCTGCAATATGTACGCCAAGTTTATAAGTTCCATCGACATTTTTCGTTACGGTAACAGCATCATCCAAATCTTTTGCATCAGCTCCATCGATTGTGACAATCGTTTCATGGCGTAAATCACGGCGGCCCTCTATATCTGCCTCAGTAATTTCATCTGGCACTCTTTGTGCAGCAGCAATCACTTCTTCTGGGAATTCAGGTGGAATGTCGTGCTTATATAAAATAGATAGAATGTCCACACCTGGATCATTTTTGTGTCCTAAAATTTTAGTGATATAGCCTGTAGCCGATTTTAAATCTTCTGGCCAAGTAGCGACCTCAACGACAACTTTGTGTCCATCAACAGCGCCTAATGTATCTCCCTTAGCAATAAAAATGTCCATCGGTAGTTTTTTATCGTCTAAGACAACAAAGCCAAAGCCTCTGTTTGCTTGGAAGGTTCCGACAAAGCTTGTTTGCCCGCGCTCTACTACCTTTGTTACTGTTCCTTCACGACGATCACCGAATGATTCCTTTAACACACGGATAAGGACGATATCGCCGTTAATAGCACCGTTTACTTCATGCGGTGGAATGAAAACATCATCCATCCCCTCAATATCTGGTGACACAAAGCCGAAGCCCTTCGCATGGCCGATAAATTTACCTCTCAGTAAATTCATGCGCTCTGGCAAGCCATAACGATTGGAGCGAGAACGAACAACTAAGCCTTGCCCCTCCATACGTACTAACGTTTTCACTAGCTCTTTAAATTCGTCAGCATCCTCAAAGCCAAATACCTCCTCGATTTCGCCAACTGTTAACGGTTTATATTCTGCTTCACCGAAAAAGTCGAGTAAACGACTTTGTAGTGAATCTTTTTGGTCTTTCATAATTTCCCTCCTTCATGAGAAAATAAGTATTGTGTTTTATTGTGCCCAATTTAGGCTTTCTAAAAAGTGATAAATATCTTCATGTAACTGATCTTTTTCCTGATCTAACGTAATAACATGTTTTGAGTTCTCATACCACTTGATATGTTTTTCAAGTGACTCAGTTTGATTATATATAATGTTGGCAGATTCTGTCTCAATTACCTCATCATTTGTCGCTTGAACGACAAAAATTGGTGCATAAATCATGTCAATTTCTTTACGTGTTTGAGCAATAAATTCTCGCAACTCTTGTAGAGATGGCATGCCCTTTTGAGCAATTAACGAAACTTCAGCTTCGATTTGCTCCTCGTCTTTACCTTGGAACTTTTTGTAGTCCCTCGCATATTTCAATACACCTTCAAACATGACGTCGGTCGTGCGCATCGTCATTGGTGCACACATTGTCACTATGCCTTTAACTGGATTATTAAGCGCAACGTTTAAAGCCATCACACCACCTAATGACAAGCCAGCAACAGCAATTTCCTGATAACCTTCATCCTGTAGCTGTTTATAGGCTGCTACGACATCCTGCCACCAATCAGCAGGACCTGTTGTGATAAGTTCTTCAGGTTCCACACCGTGACCTTTATAATGAGGTGCTAATGTAGTATACCCTTTTTTCTCTAAAAATCTCCCAAGCATTCGCACATCTGCTGAACTTCCTGTAAACCCATGCAATAATAATACTGCTCTGGGTCCAGCTTGAAAGAAAAACGGCTGTGATAATGATTTTTTCATTGCGAGCGCTCCTTCATCCAATACATACTATTACCATTATATCCATACTAAAGCTTCCACAAAAGCTTTGGCGATTGTTACTTTTTTTATGAGGTATTATCGGATAATTTGATGGGTCTTTTCAGTAATTTAATGGCCTTCTGGAATTTTGAGGATTCTATCCAGCACTTTGAGGATCCTATCCACCATTTTGGCTATTCTATCCAAGACTTTGAGAATTCCCATAGGTCATTTTGCGTTTCGCGGGTATTCGCTTTGCTTCCGCGGGTATTCGCTTCGCTTCCGCGGGTATTTCCCTGCTCCGCGCGGGTATTCACTTCGCTTCCGCGGGTATTTCCTTACTCCGCGCGGGTATTCGCTTTGCTTCCGCGGGTATTTCCTTACTCCGCGCGCTTCACTGAACTAACTATGTATTGATGGCCAAATAATTAGTACTATAAAAGAAAACGCCCAACCAGTAAGGTTAGGCGATGTATCTTCAACTTTTAGATTTTTGTAATAGCGATTGCTAAAATAAAAAATAATGCTGCTAACACAATTGTTGCACGGTGAAGGATTAAATCCATACCACGTGCTTTTTGCTTTCCAAATAGTTGTTCAGCCCCACCCGAGATGGCACCTGACAAGCCTGCACTTTTACTTGATTGAAGTAATACTACAACGATTAACGCTAATGATACGATAACTAATGAAACTAATACTACTGTATGCATCCACTGCACCTCCCGAACTTTGAAACATCACAACGAACTTCATTATAACAAAAAAAGGTTGTCTTGACAAACCGAGATGAATAAATATTCTTATTTTTCCATATAAGTTAGGCCTATACCAAATTATGATAACACTACAAGAACGTGTTATCCTATAATAATTTAAAATAGGATCATAATGGAGGACATCATGAAAAAAATAATATGGCTGATCTTTTTATTTATTCTTTTATTTATGCTTTCTGCTTGTTCAGCTGTCATAAAAGCAGTATTAGAAGAGGAAGCAGAATCGAGTGAAGAAGTTTCTTTGGAGGTCAAGCAGCCTACTAGCAAAGTACAATCAGACAATTTTTCAGTACAAGATCTTTTTTCAACGACATTGTTTAAAGAAGACCCTGCTTTACTACAATTTTCAAGGAAAATCGAAAAACGTATAGCAGAATTTGATCCAAACTTTAAAGTATTGTATAGAGGAAAATTAGACTGGGATACATTTTTAGTCCAGCTAAATGATATCCATAACCTAATTTCCTTTGTTAACCCATATACAGCAGGATATATCCTAGATTTTGATTGGGAAGCAAAGAAAAAAGATAACGGTTATCTGGTTGAATTTACTTTTACATATTTAACAAGCGCTGAGCAGGAGAAGAAAATCGATGCTTATGTTCAAGAATTCGCTAATTCGTATATAACAGATGAGATGGATGACTTTAAACGTGCTAAAACCGTCAATGATTATATCGTACAATTAGCTACTTATTCTAAAGAAGATGTGGCAATGGGCCAAGCAGTTAATGAATTAATCAATGAACAAACTGGTGTTTGTCAAGCTTATGCCTTATTAGCCTACCGATTATTTTTGGCTGCTGGTCTCGATGCACAATATGTATATGGCTACAGCTATAATCAGCTGCATGCATGGAATTTAGTAAGTGTTGACGGACATTGGTATCATATCGATACAACCTGGAATGATGTCGACCCAAATGAACCTTACGCTATTTCCTACGAATATTTTTTAGTAAATGACGAAAAACTAAGTAAAGATCATTTATGGGTCAAAGAAAACTATTTTGCTGCAACAAGCAATGCTTACGATTTCATGCATGATATGTGGTATGCAGATACTGTAGGCAACGTGATTTATTATAATAGCATTAACGATAGTATGGTATACGCTTTTGACTTAGCAACAAAACAAACTACACAAATTTCAGAAACATCTTGTTACTACTTAGCTGCTTTTGACGATGCGGTTTATTGCAGTGATTATGATAATGCAGGCTATTTAACAAAAATTGATGTAAACGATGGCTCAGAAAAAGTGTTATTAGAGGAAGAGGTTCTAAACTTGTTCATTGATGATAATGGTGTTTTATTTTACGAAACAATTGATGGTGAAGAATATTCACAAACTCTATAGTCAAGTCATACATGTTTAAGGAATCTGCGTTCTGCCACCAATGAAAAGTAAGTAGATTATATTTTTCCCTTCCATATAATCTGTTAGTCATTAAAGGTAGCTTTACTTTTGAATACACCTAGAGGAGGATTATCATGACATACTCAAAAAAATGGAGCTCATTGTTTTTAGCAAGTGTTATTACTTTATTGTCGATTAGTATTCATCAACCGCACGCACAAGCAACTAAAGTCAATAAGCCAACAAATGTTATTATGTTCGTGATGGATGGAAGTAGTAATAATGCCGTTACACTTTCTCGGTGGTACAAAGGTGAAAGTCTAGCAATGGACGAAATTTTAACTGGTGCTGTGCGCACTTACTCTGCTGAATCAGCCATTACAGACTCTGCCCCTGCCGCTACTGCATTAGCAACTGGGCATAAATCAAATGCTAAATTGGTCGGTGTGTTACCATCTGTTGTTAATACACCGGGCTTAGCGCAAATTGCCAAAGAGGATGCCTTTAGACCTGTAGCCAATATTTTAGAAGGGGCAAAACAACAGGGCAAGGCTACCGGATTGATAGCTACATCCGAAATTCAACATGCGACACCAGCTGGCTTTTCTGCACATGTTACTGATCGACGCCAATTTGATGACATAGCTGAGCAGCAAGTCTATCAAAACATAGATGTCGTATTAGGTGGCGGGTTTGAATCTTTAGTACCGGGTACAAGCAAAAATGCCCGTCAAGATGGCGAAAACTTAGTGGATGTCCTAAAAGAAAAAAATTATGACATTGTAAAAACGCGTAATGAGCTTTTCAAAAGTACATCGTCAAAGATTTGGGGAAGCTTTGCTCCGAGTGCTCTTGCCTATGATTTTGATCGTGCCTCCACAAAATCATCTGAGCCTACTCTTTCTGAGATGACAAGTAAAGCGATTAATACGCTCAAAAAGGATGAGAACGGCTTCTTCTTATTTGTAGAAGGCAGTAAGGTGGATTGGGCAGCTCATACTAATGATACAATAGGCATTATTAGTGAGATTCTATCGTTTGATAGTGCAGTTAAAGAAGCCATTGATTTTGCCAAAGAAGATGGCAATACCATGGTTATTGCTGTTACAGACCATGGTAATAGTGGCATTTCAATGGGTAATGTCAACACTACAAGCACTTACTTCAGCATACCTGTATCTGCTTATATCAATCCCCTAAAGAAGGCTAAAATGACTATTGAAGGTGCGCTAAGCCAATTAAAAAAAGACAAATCAAATATTGCCGAAGTAGCTGCACTTTATGGGTTAGACGATTTATCAAAGACCGAGCTTTCAACATTAAAATCCGCTGAAGACCTGGGCAAAGAAATGGTTAAAATGCTAGCAAATCGTGCAAACATTGGCTATACAACTGGTGGGCATACTGGTGAGGATGTCTTCCTATATTCATATGGACCTTCTAAAATCACAGGCCTTGTAGAAAACACAGATGTAGCACATTCGATGGCACAGTTTATGGGCTTTGATTTAAATAAGCTTACAGAAGATTTATACATCCCTGCTACGAAAGCATTCACAGAAAAAGGCTTCACAACAAGGATTGACCTAACTGATGAGGAAAACCCTAAATTTATTGCACAAAAAAATGATATAACGGTAACAATTCCAGTAAATAAAAACATTTTAATCTATGAGCAGGCTTCAACCAATACTACAAAGATTTATACATTCGACACAATCAATGTATACAACGGCACTGAGTTTTACGTTTCAAAAAAAGTTTTAAATACCGTTAAATAACGTGCAACTTAAGCAATGGAGTTTTCTTATACGGGCTGTTCTTCTTTACTATCCCAGAATTTTGAGGTGGGAGTCTTGTACCTGACGCTTCGCTTTCGGTACAGATAAATGGGTGCTCGTTTATGCGGGATAAAAATATAGGCGTCATCATAAGTTGAGTTGATTAACTTATGGTGGCGCTTTTCGTATTGCTTAAAATGGACTTCAACAATTTTTCCCATCATTTTTCATTGGCTTTACTTTGATTTTACTTTAGTTTTTTAAACTTAGTGTAACATGATTTGAAATAAATAACGTGTAGTCAACGTTAAAGAGGAGGGGGTTTTAAGTTCAAGAGAAGCATGAAAAAAGGCGCTAAAAAAGCAATCTTCTAGCTTTACTTCTAGTCACCCTCTCAAAACCTTAATTTAATCTTAAATTTATCTTATGTTTTACTGAATATACAAAAATTCAGCAACATTTTTTTCTTATATCCGTCAAAACAGTGGTAAAAAAAATTATAATAAGGATTATAAAAACAACTTGTAAAAATATCTAGTTATTTAGTATATTTACAAAGCTACAAGCTTTTTCATTTTCAATTGGAGGTGGACTTATGCAATCCATCAAAAACAATGAACTATTACGTTTCATAGGCTTCACATTATTTTATTTCATCATTTTGGTGCTTCTGTTTATTATTCATGGCTTCCATGATATGAACGCTGGACCATTTATATATACGGAATTTTAATTTTAGAAAAAGGAGATATTGCCTATGTTAAGTATATTAACAGCTATTCAGAATGTGGCACTCCAATATCCACATCGAACTGCATATCAAACAAATAATGATTCCTTAACGTATGAAGAGCTTTGGCATCTATCTGATCGTGTTGCGCAATATTTAATGGGTCTAGACTTAGAAAGACAACTACCTATTGTCGTCTACGGTCATATGTCACCTATGCAAATCGTTGCCTTTTTAGGTGCTGTAAAGGCTGGGCATCCATATGTACCTGTGGACTCTTCTACACCGTCAGAAAGGCTACAGCTTATCATAGAAGCATCTCAAGCTTGTTTACTACTAAAGACAGAAACATTAAATACGCACCTGTCAGTACCTGTAGTGACTGTCAGCGATGTAGTGGCACAAACTGCTAATATTGCGACAGAGTCTACAACATGGGTTCAAGATCAAGAAATCCATTATATTATTTACACATCTGGTTCAACTGGTAAACCTAAAGGTGTGCAAATTACAGCTAATAACTTAGCACATTTTGTGGACTGGATGCATGAGCACTTCCCTTTACAGGAATCTGGCGTGTTTCTAAACCAAGCACCTTATTCCTTTGATTTATCTGTCATGGATTTATATCCTGCACTCGTTAGTGGACAGACGCTTTACGCTATTACTCAAGAGCAAATTGCAAATCCAAAGTCGTTGTTCGATTCATTAGCTACATCAGGTATTCGAGTTTGGACTTCTACACCTTCCTTTGCGAAGATGTGTTTAATGAACAAGGAGTGGCATCAGGAGTTAATGCCAGCTTTGGATACGTTTTTATTTTGCGGAGAGGTTTTGCCAATATCCGTAGTAAAAGAATTAATGCAACGCTTCCCACAAGCATCCATCTATAATTTATACGGTCCTACTGAAACAACCGTTGCCGTATCTTATGTGGAGGTAACAACGGAGCTTATAGAACAATTTGATCAATTACCAATTGCCCCAATATCCGAGCCTAATTTATCTTTACTAGAAGATGGGGAAATCATTATATCTGGGCCAACTGTTAGTGCAGGTTATCTTGGAGCACCTGACTTAACACTTAAAGCCTTTCCTTTAATAGGAGATCAACGAATTTATAAAACTGGGGACATTGGTTATGCAAGAGACGGCTATCTGTTCTTTTCTGGACGAAAGGATTTTCAGGTAAAACTTCACGGTTATCGTTTAGAAATTGAAGAAATTGAAAAACAAATTGGCAATCACCCACCTGTTTCTAGCTGTGTTGTGA
Organism: Lysinibacillus sp. NPDC097231; assembly: GCF_044761885.1. NCBI lineage: Bacteria > Bacillati > Bacillota > Bacilli > Caryophanales > Bacillaceae > Lysinibacillus > Lysinibacillus sp. NPDC097231. The sequence goes on from NZ_JBIWDH010000010.1 coordinate 52,681, forward strand.
TACCTATTTTAAAAGATGATGAGATTGTTTCACTTAGTGCGTATGTTGTTCTTCGTGAGCCATTATTGGACTCTGCCTTCAAAATGACGAAGCAACTTAAAGCATTGTTATCGGATTATTTACCATCTTATATGATTCCGAAAACATTCAAATACATTGACACAATACCTTTAAATACGAATGGTAAAGTTGATCGTACAGGATTGGCGGTTATGGAAACAGTATGACGCCTTACGGAAATATATTTTTTTTCATCATCATTGGTATTTTGTTATTACCAACAATTATTTTAGGATTACGTGGAAAGCCAGCTAAAAACTATAATATCTTTATTTCGATTATTATCTTGGCTCTTATTTTTGGTAATTCTCTTAACGGCACAATTTCTCTTATACTATTTGCAGTATTCCAGCTATTATTAATCATTGCTTACCAAAAATATCGCTTACAGAAGAATAGTAGTTCAGTATTCGTTTTCGCTGTACTACTGTCAATTTTGCCACTTGTGTTGGTGAAGGTTCTTCCAATTCTCGGACTTCATCATTTATTCGGTTTCTTAGGAGTATCCTACATTACCTTTAAATCCGTTCAAATGATTTTGGAAACACGTGATGGCTTAATTAAGGATAAAATTTCACCAACCGAGCTTGCCTATTTCTTACTGTTCTTTCCAACTGTATCATCGGGACCAATTGATCGCTGGCGACGCTTTTATAAAGATTTGCATACAGTGCCGTCTAGTCAAGACTATCAAAAGCTGTTATTGAGTGGCATAAATTATATTTTTGTAGGCTTTTTATATAAATTCATTTTCGCTTATTTAATATACAATTACACACTTATGTATTTACCAAATCATACATATAACTATTTGACACCTTTTCAAGGGCAAATCGCGTATATGTATATGTATAGCTTTTATTTATTTTTCGATTTTGCTGGCTATAGTGCTTTTGCTGTCGGAGTTAGCCGCATCATGGGTATTCAAACGCCAATTAACTTTAACCGACCGTTTTCGAGTCGCAACATTAAAGACTTTTGGAATCGTTGGCATATGAGCTTATCATTCTGGTTTAGAGATTATGTCTATATGCGCTTCGTGCTTTGGATGACTAAGAAAAAATGGATTAAAAACAAATTTACAGTTTCGTATATCGGCTTCTTTTTATTGTTCTTTTTAATGGGTATTTGGCATGGATTAGAATGGCATTTTGTAGTATACGGTCTTTACCATGCCTTATTAATCATTAGCTTCGATAAATTTGAACGCTGGAATAAAAAGCATAAGCTTTGGCCGAAAAATAAGTGGACGCATGCAATAGGAGTGTTTATCACGTTTAACGCAGTTTGCTTCGGCTTCTATATTTTTTCAGGAAAGTTATTTTAAACATTGGCTTTGTTAAATCAATTTTGCCTTGGTGTAATAAATGAAGGACGAATAGCACTGCCTAATTAAAAAGGAGAATTTTAAATATGGAGAAACAACAAGTTTTAGAAATGCTAGTGGAATTATGCGAAGACGATATCATTGTAGAAAACCCAGATATCGATTTATTTGAGGAAGGACTTCTTGATTCATTCGGTACAATTAATCTATTAGTCGAAATTGAAAGCCGCTTTAACATCTCAGTGCCAATTACTGATTTCAATCGTGAGGAATGGAACACGCCAAATCGTATTGTAGCGAAATTAGCTGAAAGACAATGATCAAGAAAGGCTTTCTATCACTTTTAATTGCCTTTGCTCTTTTTGGAGCCTTTGTGTTCTTCCCAAACTCCTGGATAAAAGCTTGGATTTCAGATGAAGATGTAGAAATGGCAAGAACGAACATGTCACCGCTAGTGTTCCAAGGCACGTACTTACAGGAGCGGATGTTGCAGGATTCTAATTCAATGCCTTTATATGGCTCTTCAGAATTAAATCGTTTTGATCCCTTCCATCCCTATAATTATACGAGAGCTACAGATGCTCCATATTCGACATTTATGATTGGGCGAGGTGGTATGCAATCTATTACACACTTTTTAAATTTTGCTGCGCAGGAGAAGAATTTAAAGGATAAAAAAATTGTCTTCATTGTTTCTCCACAATGGTTTACAGAGAAAGGTACGAGTGAATTAACTTTTTCACCTAACTACTCCATGTTACATGCCTATGATCTAGCATACAATAAGGACATTGATGTAGAGCTTCGAAATCGAGCAATGAAACGCCTTCTTGAATTCGATACTGTAAATCGAGATCAACTGCTAAATACAATTTATGAATATAAATTATCTGGCGGTAAGAAAAGACCAGTTTTAGGGCGACTTGCCATAATGGCAGGCCATGTCCAAAAAGGACTTTTAGAGAAAAAAGATTTGTATTACTCCTTGTTCCCTCGGGGATCACACAAGTTAAAAAATAATGACAAACTCGTTACCGATCAAACATTTGAACAACAATTGCAAAACGCTGAAGATTACGGTAAGAAGCGTGTATCCAATGATTTAATGATTGAAAATAAATTTTACAAGCGACTTGTAAATGCTAATTTGTCAAAATTTAAAGGAATACGTAAAAACGAAGATTATACTATTTCACCAGAATATCAGGATTTTCAGTTAGTCCTTGATGTTTTAAAGGATGCTGGCGCAAAGCCACTATTCATTTCTATTCCAGTTAACGGGTATTGGTATGATTACAATGAATATCCTCAAGAACGACGACAAAAATATTATGAAAAGATGGAGCAAGTATTAACAGATGCTGATGTTCAGTATGTTGATTTCTCTGCTCATGAATATGATCCTTATTTTATCATGGATACGATTCATATCGCATGGAAGGGCTGGGTATATGTAGACCAAGAGCTGGACAAATACTGGGCTCAGCAGCAATAAAAAATATTGTTTCACATTTACTGAACGAAGGGACAGTCTAAAGTGTTAATCACTCAAGACTGTCTCTTTTTATGTGGGGTGGATTCTTCGAAGGTCAATTAAACCGCGATTCTTGGATTCTTTTATGTTTCCTCTCGTTCAATTGATTTCAATACCTTCTTAATCCGTTATTCATATTTCATAACCCAATATTTTTTTTTTCTCCTTCTAGGGGGTACACGAGCACTTTTCCACCTTACCTGAGCAGTTTCTGGGGATACCCTGAGCAGTTTCCAGGGATACACGAGCACTTTTTACTCCTACCTGAGCAGTTCCCAGGGATACACGAGCACTTTTCCACCCTACCTGAGCAGTTCCCGGGGATACCTGAGCACTTTTCATTCCTACCTGAGCAGTTCCCGGGGATACCCGAGCACTTTTCACTCCTACCTGAGCAGTTCCCGGGGGCACCTGAGCACTTTTCACTCCTACCTGAGCAGTTTCCGGGGATACCTGAGCACTTTTCACTCCTACCTGAGCAGTTCCCGGGGATACCCGAGCACTTTTCACTCCTACCTGAGCAGTTTCCGGGGATACCTGAGCACTTTTCACTCCTACCTGAGCAGTTCCCGGGGGCACCTGAGCACTTTTCATTCCTACCTGAGCAGTTCCCGAGGGCACCTGAGCACTTTTCACTCCTACCTGAGCAGTTTCCGGGGGTACCTGAGCACTTTTCACTCCTACCTGAGCAGTTCCCGGGGATACCTGAGCACTTTTCATTCCTACCTGAGCACTTTTTACTCCTACCTGATCACTTTTCACCTTTACCTGAGCTAGGCTACACGATCACTTTGCCAAAGGCTGCCTCCCAATAACCCGAGCACCAACAAAAAAATCGCCTCAAAAGTATTTACATACCTTTGAGGCGATATTACTGAAGCTACTTAAGTAATAGCTTATTTTAAATTATAGAATGAATTTAAACCAAGGTACTCAGCTGTTGAACCAAGTTGGTCTTCGATGCGAAGAAGTTGGTTGTATTTAGCTACGCGGTCTGTACGAGATGGAGCACCTGTTTTAATTTGACCAGCGTTTGTTGCAACTGCGATATCAGCAATTGTTGCATCCTCTGATTCACCAGAACGGTGAGAGATAACTGCTGTGTAACCAGCACGTTTTGCCATTTCGATCGCTTCAAATGTTTCAGTTAACGTACCGATTTGGTTTACTTTGATAAGGATTGCATTACCAACACCTTGCTCAATACCAGCTGCTAGTTTTTTTGTATTCGTTACGAATAGGTCATCACCTACTAATTGTACGCGAGAACCAATACGGTCTGTTAATAATTTGTGTCCTGCCCAGTCGTTTTCATCTAAGCCATCTTCAATTGAAATGATTGGGTATTTATTTGTTAGTTCTTCGTACCAATCAACCATTTCTTCAGATGTTTTGACAACACCTTCACCGTCTAAGTGATATTTGCCATCCTCTTTATTGAATAATTCTGATGAAGCTACGTCCATAGCAAGTTTTACTTCTTCACCTGGTTTGTAGCCTGCTTTTTCGATTGCTTCTAAAATTACAGTAATAGCTTCTTCGTTAGAACCAAGGTTTGGTGCAAAACCACCTTCATCACCTACAGCTGTATTATAGCCTTTTGCTTTAAGTACTGCTTTTAAGCTGTGGAAGATTTCGGCACCCATACGTAATGCATGACGGAAAGATTCTGCTCCTACAGGCATTACCATGAATTCTTGAATGTCTACGTTGTTGTCAGCGTGAGCACCACCATTTAAGATGTTCATCATTGGTACTGGTAGTTGTTTTGAGTTAAATCCACCAAGATATTGATAAAGAGGTACATCTAAATAATCTGCCGCAGCGTGTGCAACTGCCATCGATACACCTAGAATTGCGTTGGCACCTAGTTTACCTTTGTTTTCTGTGCCATCTAGCTCGATTAAAGCTTTGTCGATTACTACTTGATCAAGAACTGAGTAGTTACCTTCTAGCTCTTGAGCAATAATTGTGTTAACATTTTCAACTGCTTTTAATACACCTTTGCCTAGGTAACGAGATTTGTCACCATCGCGTAATTCTACTGCCTCGTATTCACCTGTTGATGCACCTGATGGTACGATTGCTCGACCAAAAGCGCCTGATTCTGTAAATACTTCAACTTCTACTGTTGGGTTCCCACGTGAGTCTAAAACTTCGCGCGCATAGATTTGTGTAATAAATGGCATAATTAATTCTCCTCTTTTTCAATTAATGATTGACCTGTCATTTCAGAAGGTTGTGACACCTCTAATAATTCTAACATGGTTGGCGCCAAATCGGCTAAAATGCCACCATTTCTTAACATTAAATTCGGTTTTGTCACAATCACTGGAACAGGATTTGTTGTATGAGCTGTCATTGGATTCCCTTCTAAAGTAAGAACTTCATCAGAGTTACCATGGTCAGCTGTAATAATAGCTGCGCCACCTTTTGTAAGGAGTGCATCTACTACTTTACCAAGACATTCATCGACTGCTTCAATAGCTTTGATTGTTGGCTCTAACATTCCACTATGCCCAACCATATCTGGATTAGCGAAATTAAGGATGATCCCATCAAATTTATCGGCCGCAATCTCTGCAAGCAATGCTTCTGTTACCTCATAGGCACTCATTTCAGGTTTTAAATCGTATGTTGCAACTTTAGGAGATGCAATTAAAATACGCTCTTCCCCTTCAAATTTCTCCTCACGACCACCACTCATAAAGAATGTAACATGAGGGTACTTTTCTGTTTCTGCAATACGAAGCTGTGTTTTGCCATTAGAAGCTAACACTTCACCAATCGTATTTCTTAAGTTGTCGTTTGCGTACGCAACTTGAGCATTTACTTCATCACTGTAATGTGTGAATGACACAAACTTTAAATTCTTTGGATGTTTAGCAGATAAAGCAAAGCCATCGAATTCACTATTTGTAAACACTTTAGACAGTTGAATCGCACGGTCAGGACGGAAGTTGAAGAAAATAACAGCGTCATTATCGTCAATTGTTGCCACTGGCTCTCCATGCTCTTGAACGCTAAATGGAATAACAAATTCATCTGTTACATCGCGCTCATATGATTCTTTTACGCCACTTCTCGCACTGTCAGCTGTTTGGCCAACACCATCTACTAGTACATTGTAAGTAAGTGCTACACGATCCCATCGTTTATCACGGTCCATAGCATAATAACGTCCATGAATGGAAGCAAATTGTCCAATACCGATTTCCGTCATTTGTTTTTCAGTTTCTTCAATATAGTCTAAAGCAGTTGTTGGACCAACATCACGACCATCTAAGAAACCATGAACAAAGACCTTTTCTAAGCCCTGTTGTTTTGCAAGTTTTAATAGCGCAAACATATGCTCATAATGGCTATGTACACCACCATCTGAAAGTAAACCCATGAAGTGAAGCTTAGATTGATGAGCTTTGACATGTGCCACTGCATCCAAAAATGCTTTATTCGTAAAGAAATCCCCTTCACGAATAGATTTGTTTAAGCGTGTTAAGCTTTGATAGACAATACGTCCAGCACCTATATTCAGGTGTCCAACTTCAGAATTCCCCATCTGCCCGTCAGGTAACCCTACTGCTTCACCTGCTGCAGTTAATGTTGCATGCGGGAACTCATTCCAAAAACGATCGAAATTTGGCTTATTTGCTTGGGCTACTGCATTTCCGAAAGTTTCTTCACGGAATGCAAAGCCATCTAAAATAATTAATGCTACTGGCTTTTTAGGCATTCGCTGCCGCCTCCAATAATGTTAAATATGATTCTGGTTGTAAGCTTGCACCACCGACTAAAGCGCCGTCGATATGCTCTTTTGCTAATAATTCTTGAATGTTTTCAGGTTTTACGCTACCGCCATACTGAATGCGTACAGCATCGGCTATATCAGCGCTATATAATTCTTTGACAACGGCACGAATAGCTCCGCATACCTGGTTTGCATCTTCTGCTGTCGCTGTTTTACCTGTTCCAATTGCCCAAATCGGTTCATAGGCGATAACCATATGCTCTACTTCATGTGCCTCAAATCCGGCAAGTGCGGCTGTAATTTGACTAGCAACCTTTTGCTCAGTTGTACCCGCTTCACGTTCCTCAAGCGTTTCTCCACAGCAAATAATTGGGACGATACTATGAGCCAGTGCTGCTGCAACTTTTTTATTGATGGCTTCATCTGTTTCATTATAATATTCACGTCGTTCAGAGTGTCCTAAAATAACATAGTCTACTTGCACGCTTGCTAGCTGTGCTGGACTAATTTCTCCAGTGAACGCACCTTCATTTTCATAATGCATCGTTTGTGCACCAATTGCGAGCTCAGATTCACTAGCAACTTGCACAAGCGTAGGTAGGTAAAGTGCTGGTGCGCAAACAACAGCGTCTACTTTATCATTTGAAGGAATTTTGTCCTGTACAGCATCGACAAATTGGATAGCCTCTTCAAATGTTTTATACATTTTCCAGTTACCTGCAATAATTGGTTTACGCATCGTATTTTGCCTCCTATATTTTGAATATCAAATGAGAACTCTCAATTTACTTATCATTTAATGCTACAATTCCTGGAAGCTCTTTCCCTTCCATTAACTCCAGTGATGCACCGCCACCTGTAGAAATGTGGTCCATCTTATCGGCTACTTCGAATTTTTCGACTGCGGCTGCAGAATCCCCACCACCGATAACTGTATAACCAGATGTAGTTGCCATAGCTTCAGCTACAGTTTTTGTACCATTCGCAAATTTATCCATTTCAAAGACACCCATTGGTCCATTCCAAATAATTAATTTAGAACTTTTAATAACCTCTGCATAATTAGCAGCTGTTTTTGGACCAATATCTAAGCCCATCCAATCTGATGGAATTGCGTCCACATCTACAATTTTTGTTTCTGCATCTTTTGAAAATTCGTTTGCGACAACTGCATCGATTGGCATATGTAATTGCACGCCTTTTTCTTTTGCTTTTTCAATAAAGGATTTGGCTAATTCGATTTTATCTTCTTCTAATAAAGATTTACCAATATCGTAACCTTGCGCTTTAATGAATGTGAATGAAAGTCCACCACCGATAATTAGGTGATCTACCTTTTCTAATAAGCTTTCAATAACACCAATTTTGTCCTTTACTTTGGCACCGCCGATAATTGCTGTAAATGGACGTTCTGGGTTAGAGAGTGCTTTACCTAGCACATCTAATTCCTTCTGCATAAGGAAACCAGATACAGCTGGTACATGTTTCGCAATTCCTTCTGTTGAGGCATGTGCACGGTGTGCTGCACCAAACGCATCATTAACATAAACATCTGCTAATTGAGCAAATTGCTCTGCTAATGCTGAGTCATTTTTCTCCTCTCCAGCGTGGAAGCGTACATTTTCAAGTAGAAGGATGTCGCCATTTTGCATGTTTACAACAGCTTCTTCTACCTCTTTCCCAATCGACTCATCTAATTTAGTAACAGGCTTATTCATTATTTCAGCTAGACGAATGCCTACTGCAGTTAAGCGCATATCCTCTTTCACTGCACCCTTTGGACGTCCCATGTGAGAGGCTAAAATTACTTTTGCACCTTGCTCCACTAAATATTCAATAGTAGGAATGGCTGCACGAATACGTGTTTCGTCAGTGATCTCGCCATCTGCCATCGGTACATTAAAATCTACACGTACAAATACGCGCTTACCTTTTACATCAATATCTTTCATCGTCTTCTTATTTAACATGAAGAAACCCCCTTCAAATTATATAGTCGTGAATACTTGGATTTACCCATCTTGGCTCCTCACATGTTCACTAACTGTCATAAATAAAAATTTTTTACTAGCACCTCACCATAATGTGGTGGATTTTTCATTCAACTGGTGCTCACCGCTAATGTTATCCCCAACATTTGATAAAGTACCCTTTTACTTGTTTTTATAGTAGCAAAAGTCACGTTCTATGTCTTGTAATTGCATAACCATTCATGCAGGAAGCTATCCTTGCTTAAACATTTTATATAACGTATAAAAAAAGAGTAAGGGTAAACATCCCTTACTCTCATTACCCTTGTTTATTATATCTTTAAGATATTATAAAGGCTATACTTTTTGTGCGTAAAAAGCGGTATTATGTCACACTTTTTACTTCACTTTTCGAATTATGACACTTATTTATGATTAAATCCCTTTTCTGCGATATATAATGCTAAGTCCATTAAACGTGTAGAGTAACCAATCTCGTTATCATACCATGCTAGAACCTTCACCATACTATTTTCTAATACCATTGTAGAAAGACCATCTACAGTTGAAGAGTTATGGTTGCCATTGTAGTCAATTGACACTAATGGTAGCTCATTGTATCCTAAAATGCCTTTAAGTTCATTTTCTGAAGCTTCTTTTAATGCAGCATTAATGGATTCTTTTGTTACTTCAGATTTTAGCTCCACTACTAGGTCAACGCATGAAACGTTTGGTGTCGGCACACGCATAGAGAAGCCATCTAATTTACCTTTTAATTGAGGTAATACTTTTGAAACCGCCACTGCCGCTCCTGTTGTTGTCGGAATCATTGACACTGCACCAGCACGTGCGCGACGTGGATCAGAGTGCGGGAAGTCAAGGATACGTTGATCGTTTGTATAAGAGTGAATTGTCGTCATCATACCGCGCTCAATACCAAATTTTTCATCAAGTATTTTTGCAACTGGCGCTAGACAATTCGTTGTACAAGATGCGTTTGAAATGACATCATCTGTTTCAGGGTTGTAATCCTCATGGTTAACACCCATTACAAACGTTGGCATTTCACCCTTTGCTGGGGCCGAAAGAATAGCTTTTTTAGCACCTGCTTGAATATGTTTTCCTACTTCTTCCATCGAGCGGAATCTACCTGTACATTCAAGTACCACATCAACACCTAGTTCACCCCAAGGTAAATTAGCAGGATCTTTTTCAGCATAAACTTTAATATTTTTTCCATTTACTACGAATGAATTGCCGTCTGCATAAACATCAGCATCGTAGATACCGTGTACTGAATCATATGTTAATAAGTGTGCAAGCTGACCTGCATCTGTTAGGTCATTCACTGCAACTACTTCGAATTCATCGTGCTTCAAAGCTTCACGAAATACTAATCGTCCAATACGTCCAAATCCATTAATCGCTAATTTTAATGCCATTGTCAATTCCTCCAATAATGTTTAAATTAATTTTCTTTACCATGGATATCTATAACATCCACATATGGCTTTATCCTCATTCAAAGAGTGTTTTAGCACTCGCTGAAATACGAGTTACATAATATTTTTCCACCTTTTAAGAAGATGGAGACTTATTTATAAAGAAGGTAAACCTTCAGCGATTGCTTTTGCTGCCGCCTCATCTGTAATAAAAATTGTTTGCTTTGGTGCAACCTTAAAGTACGATAGCATTGCATTCACTTTTTTCTTACCTGCAGCAACTGCAACGATCTTTTTACATCTTTGAACTTGCTCAAGCTGAATACCAATTGTTCGAATCCGATGTACAATTTCGCCTTCTGCATTAAAATAGTAGCCAAATGCCTCACTAACAGCTCCCATTTCTTCAAGAATCCGTAAATCTTCTGGCGATGAGTTCCGACGAATAGCCATTTCTTCTGCAGAGCCAATACCATGAATGACACAATCTGCACGATCATAGTAATCCATCATTTCAGTTACCATCGGCTCTGTTAACATTGCTTGATAAGCCTGCTCACTTAAATGCTCTGGTAAAAACAAAGTACGGTACTGCGCATCCATCTGCATGGCAAATGTCGCTACAAGAGTATTGGCCTGCATTTGCATTTCATGTCCAATACCTCCACGTGCCGCAACAAATGTAATGTCTTGTGAATCTGTCGGATGTAAAAATTGTGCAAGTGATGCTACAGATTTACCTCCAGTGACAGCTACTACCTGGCCATCAATATTTGTTGACATAAATTGAGATGCTGCTTCTTTGCCAAGCAATGTTAATACCGTATCATCTTCATTGTAATCACCTGGAACAACAATCACATGCTGTAAGCCAAAATGGTTTTCTAGTAACTTAGCTAGCTGAGTCAGGCCAGACCATTCGTAAATGAGTGTTCTTAGCTTTTCTATCACTACCTCACCGTCATCTGTACATACCATACCCGACTTTTGAGAATCTAATAACCCTTGCTCACGTAAAATATCTGTTTCTTTGCGTATTTCTCGTTCAGTCATTTTAAGTGACTCTGCAAGTGTTCGACGCCCAATTGGCTGCATTAGCTGCACCGTTTGCAAAATACGATATCTTGATTGCAGAAGCGGATACATTTCTGGAAGTAGCCTTTGCTGTGCCTCAGGTACAGATAACATATATATCTACTCCCTTTTCAATAGTTGTGGGTCGTTTTTTATCCCGCTACATAAAATTATGTCCCACTTATAATTTGATTATAATATGCTTTTTGGCAAAGGGCAAGTAAATGCTATGATTTGGCATTAAAAAATATTTTTAAGCATAGTGGCCTTATTACGCCTGTGTTGGGCTTCATTGGAATATGTATTTCTTTAATAGCTCTTCTGTACAACGAGGCGTTTATTTCCGTTCCGATTAGGAGCTTTCCAGGAGGGCATCAGGGCAACAGATGTTTTTGCGCGAAAGCGAAGCGGCAGCGACAGTTGTTTTTTTGCGCGAAAGCGAAGCGACAGCTACAGTTGTTTTTTTGCGCGAAAGCGAAGCGACAGCGACAGTTGTTTTTTGTGCGAAAGCGAAGCGGCAGCAAAAGGGTTTTGTCTGTGCGAAAGCGTAGTGCAAACGTAGCGGCAGCAACAACAAATTTTTTCTGTGAGAAAATGAAGTGTCAGCGGCAACATTAGTGGAGGAAGCGCCGTTAAGCTCTTTCACAGGAAAGTATGTAACGAAATTACTCTCATTTAATAACGCTACAACGGTCTCAAAGATTTTTGTTTTTCAACATAATGAAAAACTCGTAGCCAATTAGACATGGCTACGAGTTTTTAGTTAGTTTATTTTGTGAAAGATAAAATTGCGTTTTTCTTAAATCCGCCTAAAGCTTTTGTTGCTTCATTTTTAGTTGTGTATTCAAAAATACGAACGTCCTTTTTCTCAAATACTGTAATAACCCACATTGTAAAATCTCCCTTCAAATACGTTTTTGTAATATAACAACCACTAAATAATGTGATGTTTTTGATAAACTGTTTTATAACAACGTCTTACTTGATTCTTATTCTACTCCAATTTTTTTAAAAAGGAAGCATAATGTGAAGGTCTTCACAAACTGTTCAAATTCAAAACGCTTTCATTGAACAATTTGTGAATTGAGGTTATTACAGCTTAAATTTGCATCAATTTTGCCTTGGCAAAACAAAAAATTCCGCTCCTTCTTCACTGCCTCTACATAGTCGAAGAAATGCGAAATTTTTAGGAAGGGTTTCATTCACTTCATGTTTTGCCTCATTAAACGAGCGATTTGTTGCTCATTTGTATGTTCGATTTCTTCTAGTTTTCGAATTACTAATTGCTGTCTATCATTAGAATGATTCTGACTTAACTTCTTCTTACCTTCCATATTTATGATTTTTAATCTAAAGCCTTGAACTCCTTTATTTAGATTGCTGACTAGCTGCTCATCTACCTGAGTTAGGCTATATGTGCTGTTAGGATGTTCATATTTTTTAATCATGTTATTAAAGGATTTTATTAATTCATCATCGTGCTCAATAAGCTCGATTTCTCCATATACATGTACTGCTACATAATTCCATGTTGGGACAGCCTGATTTGTTTCATACCATGATGGAGATATGTAGCAATGTGGTCCATGAAACACTGCTAAAACCTTTTGATTTTCAATATCCTTCCATTGAGGATTACCTTTGGCGAAATGCCCAATTAAGCAGTCCTTTGTGTCATTGAATAATAATGGTAGATGTGTAGCAAAGGGCATGCCTTCATGAGTTGAAAAGAGTGTTGCAAAACTGTTTTCCTGAATAACTTCTATCATCTCGGAAATATCCTTCATTTTAAAAGCCGCTGGTATGTACAAAAGCAGATCCCCCTTTGTTATTCGCTACACAAATGCTCCATAAGTGTTGCGTAATCCAAATTGCCGTATTGTATCACTTGCCCATCCTTTTCTACTACCGGAATCATTAACATATACTTTTCATGTATGCTTTCATCTTCTTCAATATTAATCATTTCAATATCGAAACCTATTTCCTCCTGTACAAGCTTTAATGTATGCAAACCCTCTACACATAGTCCACAATTAGCTCGACTAAAAAATTTTATGTTCATTGTACAGCACCTCCTTTAGCTATTATAAATCGAAATAGCTAATTGTAAGCAAGATACTACTGTAATGACTCGTTTAACTCATACAGAATCTTTTTTAACAACAGTAGTATTCTTACCAATGATAACGGAAGCTACAACAACGATGGCTATTACAATAGTAAATAATGTGATCGATTCATTGAGAAATAGAGCAGCAAAAATAATCATTAAAAATGGCTGTAAATATTGAATTTGGCTTACTCTTGAAATTCCTCCCATAGCCATTCCACCGTACCAGGCTACATATGCTAAAAATTGGCTAACGATAGCTAGATACAGAAAACTAATCCAGGCTATGAAAGGGGCATGGAACATTTCTGTCGTAACATTCAATAATACTGGAATAAAGAGAATTGGAGCAGCTATTATGATTGCCCACGCAATTACTTGCCAGCTTCCTAATTCTCGTGCTAGTACCCCTCCTTCAGCATAACTTAGTCCGAGTATAATGACCGCTGCTAATAAGGCAAAATCTGCAACATGTAGCTGACCTAATCCAAGATACATAGCATAAATTATTACTGCCAACGCGCCGACTATGCTAGATATCCAAAACTTAACAGAAGGAATTTCACCTCCCCTTACCATGGCAAATCCTGCTGTAGCTAGTGGTAAAAGAGCTAATTCTACAGCACCATGAGAAACTGGCAAACTCGTCATTGCCCAAGAAGTGAGTATGGGAAATCCTATAACAGCACCTAGAGAGACAATAATTAAACTCTTGAATTGGCGAGCAGTAGGCAGTTTTTCTTTTTTTATATAAAATACAACAGCAACTAAAATCGAAGCAACTACCGCCCTTCCCAAGCCAGAGACTGTAGTCCCAAAATACTTTACTGCTACACTTGTTGCAGGTAATGTTAAGCTAAAACAGATAACGCCGACTAAGCCTAATAATAACCCCATTTTTTCCTTCTTATTTTCTTGCATCATGATCATCTCCCATCATTTTTCAGATCAAACTGTACCACTTGTGCTGGTATAATAAATATTAAGAGGCACTATCGTAAAAATAAACGGAATTTTCCGCTATCTGTCCTGGTACAGAATGAGGAGGGATACTATTTTGAGTACAAAATATAATGAGATTATTAAAGAAATTAAAAACCAGCTGGCAAAGGGTTTACTTATATCGGGTAGTAAACTTCCTTCAGTACGACAACTATCTGAAAAATTCTCCTGCAGTAAAAACACAGTTATTAAAGCATATGACGAGCTAGAAAAAGAGCACTTAATTTTTTCTGTTCCAAAAAGTGGCTATTATGTTGTCAATGAATTTCAAAAGCTAGAAAGTAAAAATAATATTATTGACTTTTTGTCTGCTGGTCCTGATAAAGATATCATGCCCTATATTGATTTTCAGCACTGTATCAATCAGGCCATTGATACTTATAAAGAAGAATTATTTACTTACACCGATCAACAAGGTCTCTACTCTTTACGACTTCAATTGGTGAAGTACTTACAAAACTTGCAAGTATTTACCGAACCAGAAAGATTATTTATTGTGTCTGGCTCTCAGCAAGCTCTTAATTTATTAGTTTCCATGCCATTTCCGAATGGAAAAAACAATATTTTAATTGAACAGCCTACTTATTTTGGCTTTATAGAGTCTGCCAATCTGCAGCAAGCGAATACATTTGGGATTGATTTAACTATGGATGGGATTGATTTCGATCATCTAGAATATATTTTTCGCAATAACGATATCAAGTTTTTCTATATTGTTCCGAGATTTCACAATCCACTTGGACATAGCTACACGAATAATGAGAAAAAAAGAATTGTTGAATTAGCAGAAAAATACGATGTGTATATAATTGAGGATGATTTTTTAGGGGATTTGGATCCGAATACTAAATCAGATCCATTATTCGCTTATAATCCTACTGGAAGAGTTATTTATATAAAAAGCTTTTCTAAAGTTTTTCTCCCTGGTTTAAGGGTTGCCACTATTGTTCTCCCAAAATTAATGATTAACCATTTTTTACGCTATAAATTTACTGCCGATTTTAATAGTTCTGTTCTTTCTCAAGGAGCATTAGAGATTTATTTAAAAAACGGAATGTTTAGTAGCCATATTAAGAAAATAAAAGAACTATATTATAGAAAAATTCAACACTTACAAGAAGCTTGTAAGTTATTGCTACCAAATAACACGCATTATACGCAACCCTCTTCTGGATTTTATCTTGCTGTATTTCTTCCAGAAAACGTAAGTGCAAAACAAACAGTAAATTTATTAAAAGAGCGAAATATTTTTGTTGATGATGCCTCTAGAATGTTCCTACCAGAATACAAAAAGGAAAATCTGATTCGTTTAAGCATTTCTCAAGTTAATGAAAGTCAAATTCACGCTGGCGTAGAACAGTTGACTCGTTGTATTGCCGTTATTGATAGTAAGAAATATGATATGTATCGAAATAAAATTCAGCTATTATAATCGATATGATTACAGATCCTTTTTAACGATAAAAAACTGTGCAAGATACTCCCTGCACAGTTTTTTTTGCATTATTTTTTCAGATGGCTATCTAAGAATTTTAGCATTGCATTATAGAATTCAATACGGTTTTCTTCATTATGGAAGCCATGGCCTTCATTATCTTTCAGCATGTATTCCACATCAACGCCTCTTGCACGTAATGCTTCAACGATTTGATCAGATTCAGCCTTATTTACACGTGGATCATTTGCACCTTGAGCTACAAAAAGAGGTGTTTTAATTTTATCCGCATGGAAGACAGGAGAAGCTGCTGTTAATAGTTCTTTATCTTCCACTGGATTCCCTACACGTTCATAGAACATGTTACGCATTGTTTCCCAATATGGTGGAATTGAATTTAACAGTGTGAAAATATTTGATACACCTACATAATCTACTGCTGCTGCATATAAATCAGGCGTGTACGTAATGCCAGCTAAAGTAGCATAACCGCCAAACGATGCACCATAAATTCCGATGCGTTTAGGGTCTGCAATACCTTGTTCGATTGCCCATTGTACGCCATCTGTAATATCATCTTGAATTTTTAGTCCCCACTGTTTATTACCAGCTTGAAGGAATTCTTTACCGTAACCAGTCGACGAACGGAAATTTACTTGTAGCACAGCATAACCTCGATTTGCTAAGAGCTGTACTTCTGGATTAAAGCCCCACATATCTCGTGCCCATGGTCCACCGTGT
The DNA here is from genome assembly GCF_044761885.1 of Lysinibacillus sp. NPDC097231. Lineage (NCBI taxonomy): Bacteria > Bacillati > Bacillota > Bacilli > Caryophanales > Bacillaceae > Lysinibacillus > Lysinibacillus sp. NPDC097231. The sequence goes on from NZ_JBIWDH010000010.1 coordinate 69,127, forward strand.
GGATTGACGATAAGGGGAAGGTTTTTAGCCTCTTTGTTTTTCGGTAAAGTTAAATATCCGTTAATTGTTAAGCCATCTCGACTCTTATAAGAAATTGGATGCATTTCTGCAAGCTCTTCTGGGTTTAACCAAGGGCTTAAGGTTGCCAATTCTGTCAATTCATCTGTAGTTGAATCATAGTAATAATATTTCCCGTAAACAGTGTCACTAGATACGCTTACAATGAATTTTGTCATCTCTTTGTTGTAATCATTGATGCCGAATTCGCTTTCAGAAACACCTAATTTGTTTTGAATTTTACGAAACAGTTTTTCAAAGTTGTCGTCAAAAAATTGATAATGTACCTTATCTGTTAAATAAGCACCGTATAATATTTTATCTTGTTCAGCATTATATAATACACCTGATACATCCACTTCCGAGTTAGACATTATTACTTCTTCATGGCCTTCTAAATCATATTTAACCACTTCTACTTTGTCTCTTCCCTTATTAGAAGTAGCATAAATATGTTTATTGTCTTTAGAAAATGCAAGTGGCGTTACTTCATCTCCTGCTTCTATTTCTATAAATGGCTTGAATTCATCTTTTTCTGAATCACGATAAAGGATTGTGCCAACTACTCCATCGGACGCAACTGCCATACGTACATTTCCATCACGATCTGCTAACCAACTAGTAATGTTGCCTGGATTTTTCGCAACATGTGTAGTTTCACCAGTCTTGACATTCAGTTTATATACATCAAAGACTGTTGCATCTTCTTTGTTCATCATAATAAGGATTTCGTCTTTAACACCTTGTAAGCCACTTAATAAACCAACTGTTACATTTGAATACGGTGTTAAATCTTTTTCCTCTGTTCCATTAAATGTTGTTGAATAAATGTGGAAATTTTCGTCCCCACCATTATCCTTTAAATATAGTAAAGTATCATCTTTCCAGAAAAATCCTGCGATATCACGATCTTTTGAGCTTGATACACGTACTGGCTCGCTTGCATCATTCATTTTTTTCACGAAAACGTTTGAACGATTTTCCCATGCAGAGGCAAAAGTAATGTAATTGCCATCAGGTGAAAGTTCGTAACCGAAATTTCCTGGGTTTTTCATGAAATCTTCTACAGAAATTTCTTTCACGCCTACATTGCCGACACTATTTTTCACATTGTTAGCATTGTTTAAAATTTTAATTGCGTCTTGTTTAGAAATTAAATTTTCACTAGTTGAAAGACCATTAAATAAGCCTAGCTTATTTGCTTTTTCTTGATATTCAGCAAGCGTTGTTTCTTTTTCCTCTTTATTTAATGCTCTTACTAAAATGCGTGCCACTTCGTCTCGTTTAATAGTAAGACTTAAATCTTTTAATTCTTCACCCTGTACCCACTTTTTAATGATTTGCTGACGCATTGTCTCTGATCCATGTTGGAACGTTAGAGCTGTTACAGCTAACTCAAGAAATTCCTGACCAGAAATGCTTTCCTCTTGCGCTACTACCAGTTTGCTAGTTTCATTAGCAGCACGTACCTCCTGCATCGAAATAGGATAGACAGAAGATGTCGTTAAAATAATCGCTAGTGATGCCGTTAAAAATCTTTTCTTCAAAATGATTCCTCCTTATATCAGTTAGCGTTATATCGATTACCGATATCAATAAAGTTATAACAACTTTTACCACCACTTGTCAATAAATGATAATAATACTATATAATTCCCTTTTCATCCAGTAAAAAAAGCGAACTACAAAAACAGTTCACTTTTTTTGATAATAACTTATTAAAATTTCCTACTTGCACCGCCTCCAGCTGATGAGCCTCCACCGAACCCACCAAAGCCACTACCACCAGATCTGCCTCCGCCAAAGCCGCCTCCAAATCCACCTGGATAACCACCACGTCCACCTGAACGGGGACCTCTGGGACCGCTTCCTTTACCATTGGACATAAATGAATATAAAACAAGTATTATGATAGCAAGTAAAATAATCATCCACGTTGGCATTCCTTCATCTTCAGCTGTATTTGTAGGTGTTTCTCCATCCCAATTATATTCTTGAGCGACCGTTTGAAATACTTCTGTATAAGTTGCTTTAAATGCTTTATCAATATCTCCTGCATCAGCATTTGGATTAAACGCTGAATCTAAAATGCGTCCTAACTTACCATCTGGCAATGCCCCTTCTAGTCCTTGACCTACAGCAATGACGACATCATTATTACCTTTCCCTTGCCCAAACGTTGCTAAAATTAGGACACCGTTATTTTTCTCTGCATCCCCAATACCCCAAGAGCGAATCATTTTTGTGGCATACATCTTTGGTTCTTGCCCATTAATGGTATCTACTGTGACAACCATTATTTCAGCACCTGTCCCTTTGTCCAGCTGCTCCGAGTAATGATTTAGCTCCTCCTTTACGGAGGGAGACAAGACATTAGCAAAATCGTGAACATAGGTATTTTTCATTGGCTTTGGCATTGCAGCATCTACAATGTTTATAGATAAAATAAATACGAAACAAACGATGGCAAATTGTACAATAAAGCGTCTCATTATTGTTTACCTGAATTACTAAAATCTATAGATGGTGCCTTTTCAGCCCCTGCAGCTGCTTTAAAGTATTCTTTCTGTTCAAAACCAAACATTCCTGCCATTAAATTCCCTGGAAAACGTTTAACCGTTTTATTATAGGCTTGCACTTCATTATTGTAGTCTTCACGAGCAACTGCTAACCGGTTTTCTGTTCCAGCTAATTCATCCATTAATTGACGAAAATTAGCATCTGCTTTTAAATTTGGATAATTTTCTACGACAACTAGTAATCGACTTAGCGCTCCGTTTAATGCATCATTGGCTACTGCCTGTTCCTCTGGAGAATGCGCACTACCCATTTGTGCTCGTGCCTCTGTAATACTAGCAATAACTTCTTTTTCATGACTCGCATACCCCTTAACAGATTCCACCAAATTAGGAATCAAGTCATATCGACGTTGGAGTTGATTTTCAACCTGAGCCCATTTGGAATCAACATTTTCCTCAGCTGTTACAAGGCTATTGTATTTTGGGACAAATAGAAAAGCTAATACAGCTAAAATAATAACAATAATTGCCAAAGGTCCAAGAACTTTTTTCATATGCCATACCCTCCTTAACCTACCTCTTCTTACCATTAACTTTACCACTAATGTGTAGCTAAAAACAAAACATCTATTTATGCCCTGTATTTATACCGTATGAAATTTGTCTAAACAGACATACTAAATACTGTAATAAAATATGACATTTGAGGAGGCGTTTTTTTTGTCACAATCGTTTCAAAACGAATCATCTAACCAAACATCATTTAACCAACAACATAGCCTAAATCATGGTGGTCATGAGGTAATGGACATGCATGAAACACTTGGCGAAATCATTGCTGGTATGAACCAATCCATTATTTTACGTCCACATGTTAAGGACACTGAGCTACTTAGCATTTTGGATCGCCAATATAATTTCACATTAGGCATGTATAACACTATTGTGGAGTCATTTAAAACTGGTCATGATCCATCTGTTCCAACTGGCCGTTATCAAATGGAGACAGGGAACAATTTTAAATTTGGGTTAAGCCCAGGGCAGCCTAAAAAACCAATGCAAAATGCAAGTGAACTCAACGATGAAGCAATTTCTGGCTTCTTACTTGGTGCTCAAAAGGGTGCAGCAAAATGTATGACTGCAGCTGCAACGGAAACTACAAACCCTGTAGTTCGTCGCGTTGTTGCAGATAGTATTCCCAACTGCATCGAAATGGCATACGAATTATCTATTTACCAAAATATGCACGGCTACTATCAAGTACCTCAATATTCACAACAAGATATGCAAACTATGCTTAACTCATACGACACTACATCAAATCCCCTTCATTAAACATAAAAAAATGAGCAGTCCCATTCGTGAAAAATCACTCGGGACTGCCCTTTTTCTTTTCTTTATTTTTTTCAGTGCTAATCGTAGAAATATATCCAAATCACGAAGGTACCTAATTCCTTTAAAGTACTTTACCTAAAAATGCTTTTGTTCGTTCGCTTTTCGGGTTACCAAAAATCTCTTCTGGTTTTCCTTCTTCGACAATATAGCCACCATCCATAAAGACAACACGATCTCCAACTTCACGTGCAAAGCCCATTTCGTGTGTTACGACAATCATTGTCATTCCCTCTGCTGCAAGGTTTTTCATAACATCTAGAACTTCTTTTACCATTTCCGGATCAAGTGCAGAAGTTGGTTCATCAAACAAAATCGCCTTTGGTTTCATTGCTAAAGCACGAGCAATTGCTACACGTTGCTGCTGTCCGCCAGAAAGCTGTTCAGGATAATTATATGCTTTGCTATCTAGGCCGACCTTCATTAAAAGCTCGTGTCCAAGTGCTTCTGCATCCGCACGATTCATTTTACGAATTTGCATCGGAGCCATCGTCACATTATCTAAAACAGTCATATGTGGGAATAAATTAAATTGCTGGAACACCATGCCCACTTCAGCTCTTATTGCATTAATATTTGTTTTAGGATCATTAATTTTTACGTTCTTGATATAGATAGCACCATCTGTTACTTCTTCTAGCATATTAATGCATCGTAAAAATGTACTTTTCCCCGAACCTGAAGGGCCGATTACACAAACAACCTGTTTTTCTTGTATTTCATAATCAATACCTTTTAAAACTTCTAGCTTACCGAAATATTTGTGTAAATTTTTAATTTTAATCATCGTGCTTCCCGCCCTTCTGCCTTACGAGGGACATAACTATTACTAAATCGCTTCTCAATAAATGCCACAATTTTTGTTACACCATACGTTAAAACTAAGTATAGTACTGCTGCAACAATGTAAGGTTCCCAGAAACGGAAGCTTGCTCCTGCAACTACTTTACTTGCATATAAAATATCTGGAGCCGCAATGACTGTTACTAAAGATGAATCCTTTAATAGAGCAATGAATTCGTTGCCTAAAGGTGGGATCATACGTCTAAATGCCTGTGGTAAAATGACTTTGCGCATTGCTTGGTTATGTGTTAAGCCAAGAGAACGAGCTGCCTCCATTTGCCCTTTCGCAATACTTTGAATACCCGCACGGAAAATTTCTGCATTATATGCCGCACAGTTTAAAATAAGCGCCGTAATCCCTGACACCATATAACCTAAAGAATGTCCAAAAATGGTTGGGATCAATGCTAAATGGATTAATAAAATTTGTACGAGCATCGGTGTTCCACGGAATAAATCTACATATAGTTTACATGGCCAATAAATCCACTTTTTAGTTGATAGTTTTCCTAATCCTAAAAATAACCCTAAAAGAATTCCGCCAAAATAACCACTGAGTGTCAAAATAAGTGTTATACCAATACCACGAATAAACATATCTCGGTAGTTCCAGACAATGTCCCAGCGTAAGTCAAAGATGTCCATCCGAAAGCCCCATTTCCCCTTAAAAGTTACGAAAAATATGAAGCCGCTAGCATAATTTTCCTAGTGGCATCATGCATTTATTACTTAAAGTCTGAACCTGTAATTTCTTTTAATTTACCGTTTTCTTTAATTTTTTGTAGACCTTCATTTAATAAGTCTAAAAGTTCTTTATTGCCTTTTTGAACCATGAACCCATAGTATTCTTTTTCAAATGCATCATCTTTGATAACTTTAAGCTTGTCTTTTGGATGCGCTTTAATATATTCATAAACTACCGCATTATCACCAATTGCTGCGTCAACGTTTCCATTTAGCATTTCTTGAATGGCGATTGGTTGAGTATCATATGCCATAATATTTTTACTTGATTCACCCTGTAACTTCTTCGCAGCCATATGACCAGTAGCATTAATTTGTACTGAAACTTTTTTATCTTTTAATTCAGCCAATGATTTAATCTTAGAATCTTCTTTAACAACGATTAATAATTGAGATTCATAATATGGCTCTGTAAAGTCAAATGTTTGTTGACGATCTTCCGTAATTGTTATTCCAGAACCACCGATATTTATTTCACCATTTTTAACTGTTTGGAATACAGGCTCCCAACCAATGTTTTTCCATTCTACTTCAAAGCCCATTTCATCAGCAATTGCTTGTAAAACATCGACATCAATCCCTACGATGTTTCCTTTATCGTCAAGTGATTCAAACGGTGCAAAAGTAGCTTCAGTTCCCACCGTATAAACTTTCTTCCCATCTCCACCTTCTGATGGCTCACTACCTGCTGATGTATTGTCTTTTGCGCCACAACCCGCTAAAACTAGCGTAAATGCTGCTACAACTATAAGTAACATCGTCAAATTTCTTTTCATAGCGTTTCCCCCTAATTCGAATTATCCGAATCGTACTTCATTTTTCGCAATTCGGAAATGTTAGACTATTAGGTCAATTATAGTAACATTATTACCTTTAGACAATAACTTTTCGTATAAAAGTAATTTTTTTTCATAAAAATTTATTTTTATTTGTTTTCCTAGCAGAAAACGGCATGAATAACTAATAATAAAACCTAAAATGAATATTTATACAAAATCACCCATGCCAAAATTAGATATATTTTGGCAAAAAAAAAGAATCCCCTCAGATAGGATTCTTTTTTTCGACTAGCATGCTAGTCAACGTACGGTATGTTCACTAAAAAATAATTTGGAGTTGTTGCTTTTTTGAAGGTTTGAAAGGAACGAATACGGGAATAATGCCAACTAGGGCAGCTTCCCACTATTTTTCCTCTCTATCTCCACTAAGCAGGCTGCTAAACTACTTATTAGGAGATTCGAGCTATAAAAGTATATCAATTAATCAGTAAAATGGCGCCCTCGGAGGGAATCGAACCCCCAGTGTAAGAACCGGAATCTTACGTGTTATCCATTACACCACGAGGGCAATTAAACAAAAAAAAAAGTACTCACTCTAGGCTTTTCCAAAAGCATGATGTAGATAACCCTCACTTTGAAGCATACCTGCAAAATAGTGTAACGTACTTTAACTTATGACCTATATCATTATACAAACGTATTGCTCATAATTCAACTATAGAATGCAAAACAATTTAATTTTTTTTATCTACCTTCAGTAAGTGTACAAAAACCGGATGTTACGGATATTGAAAAAATTGAAAAAAGGGGTGTTTGCCTCAAACCTTAGCATCCTACAAACGGCTAACTGACCTGCATCGGTAAAAACGCCACTTCCAATGACTTTACCGAAATGACCACGAGTGTAGACCTTTGCTCAATTCAAAATCCGGACTCATTTACCTCAAGGAAAAATTGATTTAATTAATTTCACTTTAGCAGGGTTAATATTTGACCTTCCCTGACTATAATGTGTATGATAAGGATACAGCTGAAATACAACAGATGTTTTCAGCAAAGGTATTCGAATTTTAGTTTTTTAAGGAGGATTTAACATGAATTTAATTCCTACAGTTATTGAACAAACAAGTCGTGGTGAACGTGCTTATGACATTTATTCACGACTACTAAAAGACCGTATTATCCTATTAGGAAGTGCGATTGACGATAATGTTGCCAACTCAATCGTTGCTCAGCTCTTATTCCTACAAGCAGAAGATCCAGATAAAGATATTTTTCTTTACATCAACTCACCAGGCGGATCTATCACTGCTGGTATGGCAATTTATGACACAATGCAAATTATCAAACCACAAGTTCAGACAATTTGTATTGGTATGGCAGCATCAATGGGAGCTTTCCTACTTGCTGCTGGTGAACCTGGTAAACGCTTCGCATTACCAAATGCAGAAGTAATGATTCACCAACCTCTTGGTGGTGCACAAGGTCAAGCAACAGAGATCGAAATCGCTGCGAAACGCATTTTATTCTTACGTGAAAAATTAAATGGTATTTTATCTGAACGTACTGGTCAACCACTTGAAGTAATTGCAAGAGATACAGATCGCGATAACTTTATGACAGCTGAACGTGCAAAAGAATACGGTTTAATCGACCAAATTATGGATCGTAACGATCGTAAATAAAAGAAATTAAAGGCATCCCAGATTTATTTCTGAGATGCCTTTTTTGTTTCATTTTAAATCTATGGTTTTGTACGTCGTTCTTTGATGATTCTATCTGTCGATTTGGCCCTTTCTTTCCGTCTCTAGCTTTTCTTTCCTTCACTCTGACTCTTCTTTCCGTCGCTTCTACCTTTCTTTCCGTCGCTCTGACTCTTCTTTCCGTCGCTAGCTTTTCTTTCCTTCACTCTGACTCTTCTTTCCGTCGCTTCTACCTTTCTTTCCGTCGCTCTGACTCTTCTTTCCGTCGCTAGCTTTTCTTTCC
>NZ_JBIWDH010000010.1:77542-109612 GCF_044761885.1 Lysinibacillus sp. NPDC097231
TTCCTTCACTCCAGCTCTTTTTTCCGTCACTTCTACTTTTCTTTCCTTCACTCTGACTCTTCTTTCCGTCTCTAGCTTTTCTTTCCTTCACTCCGGCTCTTTTTTCCGTCGCTTCTACCTCTCTTTCCGTCGCTCTGACTCTTCTTTCCGTCGCTTCTACCTTTCTTTCCGTCGCTCTGACTCTTCTTTCCGTCGCTTCTACTTTTCTTTCCATCGCTCTGACTATTCTTTCCGTCGCTAGCCTTTCTTTCCTTCACTCCGACTCTTCTTTCCGTCGCCGCCTTTTCTTCCGTCACTTTGGCTTCTTAGACACTTCGGCTATTCTAACAATCGCAATGGCTCTCCTACTCTCGCCGCTTCAACGATTGAAGGGCGTTAACATTCATTTTATATAGTACAAATATCCAACAAAACTATAGAACTTGTTTTTCTGTGAACAAAAGCGCAAAAAAACTGCCCAATTCTAAACTTCTTGGACAGTTTCTTGCATTATTTATGGGTTTTTAATCTTCTTTTTCGATTAATGCAGCCAATGCTGTAACCGCTTGCTCAGAATCGTTTCCTTCACTACTAAGCACAACCTCTGTTCCTTTTGCAATAGCTAAACTCATCACACCCATAATGGATTTTGCATTTACTTTTTTCTCATCTTTCTCAAGAAAGATATCCGCACTAAAACGATTTGCTTCTTGTACAAATAGCGCTGCTTGTCTAGCTTGTAGTCCTAATTTTAATTTTACTTGGACTCTTCTCTCGGTCATTCTCAAAACTCTCCTTTACTTCCGTTCATCGTATTAGTTTTATCTTACCTCACTTACTAGCAAAAGAACAATACGTGTTTGCGCATCACATTCATACCTGAAAAGTATGAAAACTTAACCACCTATTTTTTCCCCACGTCTTAATGCATCTGCTATTTCGTCGATTTTCCGTAATCGATGATTGACACCTGATTTACTAACCGTACCACTTGATACCATTTCTCCAAGTTCTTTTAGAGTGACATCCTGATATTCTACTCGTAATCGTGCAATTTCACGAAGCTTTTCTGGCAATTGATCTAAACCAATAGAATTTTCAATAAATCGAATATTCTCTACCTGACGCAATGCTGCACCTATTGTTTTATTTAAGTTTGCTGTTTCACAGTTGACAATACGGTTAACGCTATTCCGCATGTCCCGCAAAATACGAACGTCTTCAAATTTCATCATTGCTTGATGCGCTCCAACGATATTAAGGAAATCAGAAATTTTTTCTGCTTCTTTTAAATAGGTAACAAAGCCTTTTTTGCGCTCAATTGTTTTAGCATTTAGTTCAAACTCATTCATTAAATCCATCAAAGCCTCACCATGCTCTTTATATAATGAATAAATTTCTAAATGGTAGGCTGATGTTTCGGGATTGTTGACAGAGCCACCTGCTAAAAATGCGCCTCGTAGATACGCTCTTTTTTGACCATTTTTTTTAATAAGTTTACGAGAAATAGTATGATTGAATTGAAAGTCGTCTGATATGATTTCTAAGTCAATTAGTAGCTCCCGCGCACCTTCTCTTACACGACAAATATATACATTGTTTTTTTTCAAACGCATTTTTTTTCGAACAAGCAACTCAACATTATACGGATACAACTTTTTCATAATCGTATATAGTCTTCTTGCGATTGCAGCGTTTTCAGTTTGTACGTCTAAGCTTAACTGTTTATTTGCAAAGGATAATGAACCATTCATACGAATTAGGGCAGATACTTCTGCTTTCATACATTGATTGTCCGCTTCTATCTGGGTTAATTCCTTTTTGGTTTCAGAAGCAAATGACATATCACGCCCCCCTTTCAACCTTTAGTTCTATGTATATGTTCATCTTACCATATACAATAAGCGCTTTATGATTCTATTATTGGTTCCCTTACTTTTTGTTTATAGATATTTGCATAATCAACTAGCCACTCTGCAACATTTGTCGCATTATGACGAACCGTCCCATCTGACCTAATTGTAGCAATATCTCGTTTAATAACTTCTAAACCCATACTTTCAAGCTTTGACACATCAAATGTCACCGGCTCAGCACATTCTTCCTTATAAAGCTCTTGTACAGGATGAGGTAATTTTTCATCATTTACTAAAATAGAATCAATAAAAGAATCTCCAACATGCTTGTATATAGCTTTAACATGATCACCTGCTGTATAAGCAATGGTTTCACCTTTTTGAGTCATTAAATTACAAACATAAATTTTTCTTCCTTTAGCCTTTACGACAGCTTCCCCGATGTCTTTCACAAGCAGGTTAGGAATAATACTTGTATATAAGCTCCCCGGGCCAATTAAAATATAATCAGCACGATTGATTGCACGAATAGCTTCTGGTAACGGTTGCACGTTTTCAGGCACTAAAAAAACACGATTAATCCTTTTGTTAGCTGTTGGAATTTTAGATTCACCTTCAATTACTGAACCGTCCTCTAGCTCTGCATGTAGATTGATCTTTTTATTAGCTGCAGGAATTACACGACCATGAACTTTTAAAACCTTTCCCATTTCACTAATGGCATGGCTAAAATCTCCTGTTATATCTGTTAAAGCCGTCAACATTAAATTACCTAACGAATGCCCTCGCAAATCTTCTGATGCTAAAAAACGATATTGAAACATCTGCTCTACAAGAGGTTCAACATCTGATAACGCTGCGATAACATTTCGGACATCACCAGGTGGTGGAATATCATAGTCATCTCGTAAACGTCCTGAAGAACCACCATCATCGGCTACTGTAACAATTGCCGTAATATCAAATGGGTGGTGCTTTAATCCACGGAGTAACGTAGACAGCCCTGTACCACCACCTATAACTACTAGCTTTGTTTGCTTCTTCATTCACTCAATCCTTTCTACGATTGATGTCGCGATGCGTAATAACAGTATTTTCTTTTGCAGCTAAATAAGCCCCGAAATACTCTGCTAATGTCACCGAACGATGCTGTCCCCCAGTACAGCCAAAAGCAATGACAAGTTGTGATTTTCCCTCTTGTCTATAGAGAGGAATCATAAATTCAAACAAATCCGTCAGTTTTTGAATGAGCGTTTGTGTATCCTCAAGCGCCAAAACATAAGAAGATACTTCCGTTTGTAGACCTGTTTTTGGGCGCAGCTCTTCTACATAATAAGGATTTTTTAAAAAACGAACATCGAACACTAAGTCTGCATCTATCGGCATACCATTCTTAAATCCAAAGGACATGATATTAACGGAAAAAATATTATCTGCATCACTTGCAAATTCTTTACCAATTCTTTCACGTAGCTCCTTAGGCTTCATATTAGATGTATTATAGACAAAGTGAGCACGTCCCTTGACTTCCGATAAAAGGATACGCTCTTGTTTAATGCCATCTAGCGGCAAACGATTTACAGCCAGTGGGTGTGAACGTCTTGTTTCCTTATAACGGCTGACTAGTGTTGCATCATCTGCATCTAAAAATAAAATTCGTGCAACTATATCGCCTGCTTTTAATATATGGTCGAGGGCGCCAATAAGAGAATCAAAAAAGTTGCCTCCACGCATATCCATGACAGCTGCAATACGTGTAATATTTTTACCGGAATCTCTGAGAAGGGTTAAAAAGGTTGTGAGTAACGCTGGTGGTAAATTATCAATACAGTAATACCCTAAATCCTCAAAGCTTTGAATAGCTACTGTCTTCCCAGCTCCAGACATTCCTGTAATAATAACCAATTCACGTGTACTTTGTTGGTTTTCAACCACCACTGTCATACAGCTCCTTTATTATTCTATTGATATTTGTATTTTTTCATGCAGTAATTCAAAATCAGTCGTATATTCAAACGTACCGTATTGAATGCCTGATTGTGAGATAGCAAATTGTAAATTTGTTCGATCACCTTCAGCCATTGGCAGATGTTTCAAATCCTCTTCTGGGTGCCATGCAAGTTTGCCTTCCCGAGTTTCTTCGAAAGGTACACCTTCTATATCCTTTGCAACAAATGTATACAGCATCCATTCGTCAACCACTTCATTATTTTCTTTAATAATCATCGTATAAACACCCTTTAAATGAGCGTTCAATGGTGTGACATTTGTTTCCTCTTGAAACTCACGTATAGCAGCCTCATAGATTGATTCGCCGCTTTCCATTTTACCGCCTGGAGCTACGTACCAGCCACGTCTCGGCTTTTGTAGTAATAATACTTTACCGTCTTTCACGGCAATTAAATTTGCAATTCTTTGCATAGGCACACCTCTAATCACTTTTGCATTCTACCTCTCATTATAACAAGACCAATCAAGGTTTGTCCTCCATTCAACTTTGGCGCTTTGCAATTTTAAGGTCAACAACATCTACAGATATCATTTATATTGCAATACTCAATAAACAATTTCGCCTCGGAGTAATTGTTGCTGCCGCTACGTTTGCACTACGCTTTCGCACAGACAAACCCCTTTTGCTGCCGCCATGCTTTCGCAACAGATAAACAATCCGTGACTTCCGCCAGAGGATGTGGAAGACTTACTGCTCGTTTATGCGGAATGAAAAACAAGCGCTCAAAACATGATATGCAATCTTTAATTTCCGTAACAATAAAAATAGGTTGCCCCACCTAATTTAGGCGGAAACAACCTACTAAACAAAATAAAAGGGGGATTGCTAATTACACTTTATATACTACACCTTTTATATGTCATTCAAGTTACAAAAATATTAAAACCTTATTAAAAATTGTAATTTTTTCCTCAAAATATCAAATCATTTGATTATGGAAAATTCAATGTTACTTTAAGCGTTAATTTTTTCTAATAATTCTTCCACATAATGCTGTACTGCCTGAGCTGCAATACTTCCGTCACCAGTAGCTGTAACAATTTGGCGAAGTGATTTCTCACGTACATCACCTGCTGCAAAGATACCTGGTACAGTTGTTTCCATATTATCATTTGTTAAAATATAGCCGGCGTCATTTAAAATACCTAAAGATTCAAATGGTTTTGTTAATGGTAGCATACCAATGTATACAAATACCCCATTAGTATCAAATTCAGATTCTGTACCATCGATAGTTGATTGCAATGTCACACTTCCAACTTTACCATCAGCCTCATTTATTTCTTTCACTGTTGCATTCCAAATAAAATCAATTTTTTCGTTAGCAAATGCACGATCTTGTAGAATTTTTTGTGCACGTAATTTATCACGACGGTGCACAATCGTTACTTTATCAGCGAAGCGAGTTAAGTAAACGCCTTCTTCTACAGCAGAATCCCCGCCACCAACGACAACAAGATTTTTTTGCTTGAAGAACGCACCGTCACATACCGCACAATAGCTGACACCACGGCCACCTAGTTCTTTTTCGCCAGGAACGCCCATTTTTTTATACTCCGCACCTGTAGAAATAATAATTGCTCGTGTTTTATATTCTTTAGTACCTGATTTTATTGTTTTATACTCGTCACCATCAATAATTTCAGTTACATCACCATACGCATATTCTGCACCAAATTTCTTAGCATGATCGAACATTTTAGTCGACAGCTCAGGTCCTAAAATTGTATCGAATCCTGGATAGTTCTCTACTTCTTCCGTATTCGCCATTTGTCCACCAGGGATACCACGTTCAATCATTAAAGTTGAAAGGTTTGCACGTGACGTATAAACAGCAGCCGTCATTCCTGCAGGACCTGCACCTATTATTACAACATCATAAATTTTTTCTTCAGACATCAATACTTCCCCCTAAATTACTTTTAATAATCACAGACACAATTAATTCCCTTCAACATCCGGGACATCCGCCAGAGGCAAAATAAAAGTTTAATTGTAGTTATCTCCTCATCTATAAATGTAAAAGTATTCTACAGTAATGAAGAGAACGATATTATGTTCATCGTATGTGAAAGTAAAAAGTTATTCAACTATGTTGCTCACGGTTTAATTATGATTGCTTGGTAAAAACATTAAAATTTCATCAATGTATTTCGATAAAGTCGCTACTGAAACCCCGTATTGCTGAGCTATTTCCTTTTTTGTAACCTTGAGCATCCGAGAAGAACGGAATAAATAATCATTTGCTCCTGCAATAGCCGCTGGGTTTGTAAAACGGTAATTGTTGATCAATGCTTGTTCACAAAGTACAAACCACATCTGGAACATCGGTGCAACTAGTGTTGTAAGCTTGCCATACTGTTCTAATAAAATTTCTGGTACACTTACTGCTCTTAAAAAGCTAGCCTCTACTTTATTTTTCATATCAAATTGATGGCCAAGTGCATACGCCAAAAATAACTTTTCAAACGTATCAAGTTGCTCAACATCTATCCATTTAGGATGCGCAATAATTTCTTGTTTATGTGCTGAACAGCTCAGTAAAAATAAACCAAAAATACGTTCACTTGTATAATTGCTTTCCAGTTTATCCACAATATAATCCCGGTTATGCTCTAATGCATCGAGGGCATATACGTTTTCCTCATGGCGCCAAGGTTCAAAACCGTCTTTATCTGGATCTAACTCAAGTAGTTGCTCCCATGCACTTTTAGAAATTTCCTCATGTCCTGAGAAATACGCTGCATGGGATAACCAGAAGTAAAAGCCAGCATCACCAACGTAACCACGCTTTTGCATGCTACGTAACCATTTAAATGCTAAATCGTATTGTCCAATGAGTGCTAAAGTTGCACCTAGCTTGTAACGATGTTCCCATGCATAAGGCTGAATTTTCACAAGTATTTTCAAAAGATCCTGTAAATCTTCATCATTTTTTTCATAGTACGCTATAACAGTTAAATTACACAGTGCATGTAAATTACCCTTATTTTCACGCAAAACCGTGTTTAGGAGGGCCTTTGCCTGTTCCGCTTCACCTACATAAAAATATGCAAGCGCTAAATTATTATAGGCAGACCAAAAATCTGGTTTATCTTCAATTAAGTCTTCTAGAATATTAATAGCTTCATGGAAATCGCCCTTTTCCATACAGCGCCTCGCTTGTTCTTGTCGATATAAATCCTCGCCAGTACCTTCAAGCTCCTCAAAATCATCCTGCTCGAAAGCAACAAACTCTAATATTTCTGCCGCTTCATCTGCATAGGCTCCCTCAGGCTCAATTTGCAAATATTGCTCTGCAAATCGTTTAGCATCTTGAATAATGCCAACACATCCAGAAACCTCTGCCATGTAAAAAATAATTTCTGGATTATCTGAATCTAACTCATGGGCACGATGAAGAAGATCATACGCTTCCTCGAAACGTTGACCATCTAATTCCATTATCGCTAATTGCAATAATATCATCGGATCATCCGGACTTAAATCTACGGCACGCTGTAAATATTTATAGGCTTTAGGCATATGTCCGCTATTCATTGCTTGTATTGATTTTTTATAATAATAGTCGCCTGTTGGAATGAACGACACTACATTCGTTTGATTCTCTTTTTGACGTTTCTTTTCCAAAATATTTCCTCCGAAACAAGAAATAAGGAACGTATCACACGTTCCTTTACACAGTAACCTCTATTATACCATACAACAAGCAATATGCTGTTATTTCTCCTCATGACGTTTTTCCAACACATGTAACACGTCATAAACACTTACTTTTTGTTCTTGTAATAGCACTAATAAATGGTAAATTAAATCGGCTGCCTCCCATTTTACCTCTTCTGCATCGCGATTTTTTGCGCCTATGACAACCTCAGTTGCTTCTTCACCGACTTTTTTACAAATTTTATCGATTCCCTTATCGAATAAATATGTAGTATATGCTCCTTCTGGCATTTCTTGCTCACGCTTTTCAATGATGCCCACTAGCTTAGAAATAATTTCAACAGATCCGACCTTGGCGTTTTGTTGAATAATCTCTGTAAAGCAAGAGATTGTTCCATTATGACAAGCTGGGCCAGCAGGAATTACTTCCACTACCAATGCATCACTGTCACAGTCTGCTTTAATCGACACTACTCTTTGTGTATGACCACTTGTTGCCCCTTTGTGCCAAAGCTCTTGACGGGAACGTGAATAGAACCATGTTTCTCCCGATTCAAGCGTTTTCTCCAATGATTCTTTGTTCATATATGCTACAGTTAATATTTCCTTAGTATTCGCATCTTGTACAACTGCAGTAACAAGTCCTTTATCATCAAATTTAATGCTGTCCATCATCTTACTGCCACTCCTTTTTCACGTAAGTATTCTTTTACTTGCGCTACGCTCGTTTCTTTATAATGGAAGATTGATGCTGCAAGTGCTGCATCTGCATCAACATCTTCGGCTAATACTTCGTAAAAATGCTCGGCATTCCCTGCACCACCGCTTGCGATAACAGGAACTGTCACAGCCTCTCTCACTGCTTTTGTCAGCGCTAAATCAAAACCTGATTTCTCACCGTCCTGATTCATACTCGTTAATAATATTTCACCAGCCCCTAAGCGAACCGCTTCTTTTGCCCACTCAGTCGCTTGCCAGGTCGTCTTGTTTCGTCCTCCATGGGTATAAACCATCCATGTGCCGTCTTCATCGCTAAAGCGCGCATCAATAGCTACAACAATACATTGTGCGCCAAAAAAGTCCGAACCTTCTTTAATAAGCTCTGGTCGCTCTAAAGCAGAAGTATTGACTGATACTTTATCGGCGCCTGCACGTAAAATGCGTTTCATATCATCTAATGCGCGAACTCCTCCACCTACTGTAAATGGAATGGCTAATGTCGCTGCAGTTTGCCGCACTACATCAACCATCGTTTCACGCCCTTCATGAGATGCCGAGATATCAAGAAACACAAGCTCGTCTGCCCCTTGCTCATCATAAAACTTCGCAAGCTCTACTGGATCGCCTGCATCACGTAATGACACAAACTGCACACCTTTTACAACACGCCCCTCTTTCACATCAAGACATGGAATAATGCGCTTTGTTAACATGAAGCAACCCCCTTCAACCACTGCTCTAATAAATACACACCTAGTTCACCTGATTTTTCTGGATGGAACTGCATGCCTGTCACAGAACCATTTGCAACAATACCAGGAACTCTAATGCCATGGTAATCTGCATAGGCGACAAGCTCTTTGTCATCTATATCTGCTGCATAAAAGGAGTGGACAAAATAAACATGCTTTGCTGATACTTCACCTTCCAACCATGAAGGACGATTTGCCATCACGAGCTCATTCCATCCCATATGTGGTACTCGATACGCATGCCCATCGTTGTCACCGCTAAACCGTTTAATTTGCCCTTTAAAAAAGCCTAACCCTTTGGTCGGTGATACCTCTTCACTGTGCTCAAATAATAATTGCATCCCTAGGCAAATTCCTAATAGTGGTCGATTTTCAGACTTCACCTTTTGTAAATAACCATCTAAATTCGTTTCAGCTAAACGTTTCATGGCGTCCGGAAATGCCCCAACACCAGGAAGCAACAGTGCATCTGTTGCATTAAGCACTGTTTCATCAGCTGTGACAACAACCTCACAGCCAAGTCGCTTTAATGCCTGCTCCACACTAAATAAATTACCCATTCCGTAATCAATGACACCTATTTTCACGTTAACAGCCCCTTAGTTGATGGCACACCTTTAACACGTGGATCAATTTCCACTGCTGCATCAATAGCACGTGCTAACGCCTTAAATATCGCTTCAATAATATGATGTGTATTATGTCCATAAGGTACGATGACATGGACGTTCATCCTAGCCTCGAGTGCAAACTTCCACAAAAATTCATGTACTAATTCAGTATCGAAGCTACCGACTTTTTCCTTCAACTGTGGCACACGATATTCTAAGTGAGGACGATTCGAGCAATCAACAACGACCTGTGCCAGTGCATCATCCATTGGTACAAATGCTGTGCCGTAACGCTTAATTCCTTTTTTATCACCGAGCGCTTCACGAATAGCTTGACCTAATACAATCCCAAGGTCTTCTGTTGTATGATGATCGTCAATATAAGTATCACCATTTGCTTGTATTGTCCCATCAAAAAGTCCATGCTTGATAAATAAATCTAACATGTGATCCATAAAGCCAACGCCTGTTTTAATATCCGCCTTACCTTCACCATCTAAATCTATAGCTACCGAGATTTGAGTTTCATTTGTTGTACGTTCTACCTTTGCATATCGCTTCTTTTCAGTCATTACACTACTCCTTTTCCCATCCACGTGATTCCACCGCACGCGCATGCCCCTCTAGGCCTTCCATTCGTGCAAGACGTGCAATTTTCGGTGCATTTTCTGTCCAAGTTTTTTCGCTATAGTAAACGACACTCGTTTTTTTTACAAAATCATCGACGTTTAAGCCACTTGCAAAGCGAGCAGTACTATTTGTTGGCAGTACATGGTTTGTCCCAGCAAAGTAATCACCTACTGGTTCAGAACTATAACGACCGATGAAAATACCACCTGCATGACGAACCTGTTCAGCCACAATCTCAGCATTTTTTGTCACAATTTCTAAATGCTCGGGTGCCAGAGAATTAATGGCATCTACTGCATCTGCCATCGTTTCAGCAACATAAATCGCTCCAAAGTTTTCAATAGATGCACGCGCTACCTCTTGACGTGGTAAAGTGGTTAATTGCTTCTCCACTTCATTAGCCACTTTTTTAGCCAAATGCTCAGAAGTCGTCACTAAAATGGCACATGCCAACTGATCATGCTCCGCCTGCGATAAAAGATCAGCTGCAATTTCATCCGCAAATGCAGTATCGTCTGCTAGCACCGCAATTTCACTTGGCCCCGCAATCATATCAATCGCTACTTCGCCAAATACCTCACGTTTTGCCAATGCTACAAAAATATTGCCTGGACCTGTAATTTTATCAACTGGTGAAATGGTTTCTGTACCATATGCAAGTGCCGCAATAGCCTGAGCTCCACCAACTTTATATATTTCCTCTACACCTAAAATTCGTGCTGCTGCAAGTACTCCTGGAGGCAGTTTTCCATCTCGACCAGCTGGAGATGAAATAACAATACGTTTCACACCAGCAACTTGTGCAGGAATAACATTCATCAAAACTGAAGATGGGTAAGCTGCTGTACCTCCTGGAACATACAGACCCACTGCATCAATCGCTGTAATTCGTTGTCCTAGCCACGACCCATTTTCTAGCTCTAGGCGATAACCTGAACGCTTTTGTTGCTCATGATAAAGTCGAATATTTTGAGCAGCTTCTGTTAAATCAGCATAAAGCTGTTTATCAATAGAATTTGCCCCCTCTTCTATTTCTTCCTTTGTCACTCGTAAATTATCAGGTACAAAGCCATCCCATTTTTCTGTATAGAAACGTATGGCTTCGTCACCTTGAGTTCGAACATCTGCTAATACTTGACGTACAACCTTTAATTGGTCTTCATTGCCACCCTCAAGTGGTCTTTTTAAAGAAATACCCTTTGCAAGCTTTGTTATTTTCATAGGATTAATCTCCTTTTATATCTAGGTATTCATGTACATGATTAACATTTGTTAGTTAACACATTTCTTTAATCGCTTCACAAGATCAATAATGCGGTCACCTTTCATACGATAGCTCACTGGATTAGCAATTAATCTTGACGATACGTCAGTAATAAATTCATATTCCACCAGGCCATTTTCTTTAAGCGTTCGTCCTGTTGAAACAATATCGACAATTCGATCCGCTAAGCCAATCATAGGTGCCAGTTCAATGGAGCCATTTAGCTCAATAATTTCAACTTGCTCCCCAATACCCTTATAATATTTCATGGCAATGTTAGGGTATTTTGTGGCGATTCTCGGCGCAATCTCATTCATAGTAGTATTAGGTAAACCAGCTGAGGCGATATAGCATGAGCTAATTTTTAGATCAAGTAATTCATGCACTTCTCGTTGCTGCTCTAATAAAACATCCTTCCCTGCGATACCAATATCCGCCACACCGTGTTCAACATAAACTGGAACATCCATTGGCTTTGCTAATATAAAACGAATTTTCTCTTCTGGTATTTCAATCATCAATTTACGGGACATTTCCACTTCTTCTGGTAAATTAAAGCCAGCTTCTAAAAGCATTTGGTATGCCTCTTCAAAAATACGTCCCTTTGGCATAGCAATCGTTAATTCATTCACCGCCAACTTCCTCCTGTCCAACAACAAATACCTCTGTAAAGTGTGCTAAAAAGGCTGCTTCATCGACAAGGCTACTTCTTAATTGTAAAGTAGCTTGTTTACCAGCTACTCGTAGCGCCTGTACCTTTGCAAGTGCCGCTTCAAATTGCTCTTCCTCAAATAGTACAACTGTAGCTTCTTCTCGACTATTTGATTGTCCTTCAAGCGTTTCTAATAAACGATCCACACGAATACTGAATCCAGTAGCGCCTACTTTGGAACCAAACACCTCAAGTAATCCGTCATAACGCCCACCATTGCCTAATGGAAAACCGCTGCCTGATGCAAATACTTCAAATAACATCCCTGTGTAATAGCTCATATGACTAGAAAGTGTAAAATCAAAGGCTACAAAGTCTGCTAAGTCTGCAATTTCAAGTAGTTTAGCGAGCTGCTGCATATATTCTAATGCGTCATTTTTCCGCACATATTTTTCGATATCTTGAATTTCTTTTAAATTCATAGCTTCTTCAATAAATTGCAATAAAGCATCGGATTTTGTTTTAGGTAATCCAAATGATTCTACCGCTTCTTCAAACCCTACGTAATTGCGTTGCACAAGAAGTGTCCGGAGTATGTCTTGCTGTTCAATACTTTCTGTATAATCCTGTAAAATACAATTTAATATGCCTGCATGGCCGATAGTAACTTTAAATTTTGTTAAACCAAATTGCTTTAATAGTTCCATTGCTGTCACTATAACTTCTGCATCGGCAAACACCGAATTATCACCAATTAACTCGATTCCCATTTGATCAAATTCTGCTGGGCGACCACCTTCTGTTTCCTGTGCGCGAAAGACACTAGCAAAATAAGCAAGGCGTATTGGAATCATTTCTTTTAATAATTTCGAAGTTGCCACACGAGCAATCGGTGTTGTCATATCTGGTCGTAGTACTAACGTGTTTCCCTGGCTATCTACAAGTTTAAATAAATGCGCATCGGCAATTGCCGAAGCTTTTCCAACTGTATCAAAATATTCTACCGCAGGTGTCTTGATAAATTCATAGCCTCTCCTGCATAAAAAGTCTCGGCCAGTAATTCTCACTGCCTCTACCTTTTCGAATATTTGCGGAAATGTATCGCGCATTCCAAGTGGTTTCTCAAACATTTTAATCGACGACATTTTGACACTTCCTCACGTTTCACTTTAATTCACTAGAGTGCTAGAGAATCAGAATATGAAAGAATTCTAACTCATTTCTTTCTCTCAGTCAATGCAAACTCGAGTGAATTATCAAATAATTTAAATACTGATTTTTCTGTTAATTATACTTGAAATTCTATAAATTGGAACTTCATTCAACAGAGTTAGCTTTTTCATACTTAAATAAGTATATTCTCGCCTAATTTATATAAAAAACACTGTACTAAATAAAAAGTAGTACAGTGTTTCATGTAATTATTTTTTGGGTGTGCACCACTCTACAACTTCATTGCATTTGCGCTCTGCCATTTGTTCAGCTGTATAAATAATTTGCATAGGATTACCGCCTGCTAGACAGCCAGCTGGCACATCCTTATGCACAAGGGTTGCAGCTGAAACAATTGCACCATCACCTATCGTAACACCAGGGAGTATCGTTGAATTGGCACCAACCATTACTTCATTGCCAATGTGAACATCTCCTAGACGATATTCCTCTATTAAATACTCATGCGCTAAAATCGTTGTATTAAAGCCTATCACGGTATTGTCACCAACATGAATTCGTTCCGGAAACATTGTATCTGGCATGACCATTAAAGCTAATGAGGTCTGTTTGCCTATTTTCATGTTTAAAAACGTCCGATACAACCAGTTTTTCACACGTAAAAATGGTGTGAAGCGTCCAATTTGAATGACAATGAAACACTTCATCACCTTCCAAAAGGACACCGTATCATAAATATTCCAAAGCGAATTTGCGCCTTCGACACGGTAGCGTTCTGTTTTACGTGCCATTTACTTAACCCTCTTTCACAATTTCAAATAAATCCGTCATATGATGCAACATATACTCCGGCTTGAATTGTTGTAAATAATCCTCACCTTTAAAAGCCCATGCAACACCAGCAGCTCTAACACCAGCATTGTGCCCAGCCTCAATATCATGAGAGTTGTCACCAATCATAATGGCTTCTTCCTTTTTTACCCCAAGGCGTTCGAGTGCAAGTAATACTGGCTCTGGATCAGGCTTTACATTTTTCACATCGTCCGTACCAATACGAACATCAAATAAATGCATTGCACCAAGCACATTTAACCCACGGTCAATCATAGCATTGCGCTTTGTTGAAACAATTGCTAGTTTAATGCCCATTGACTTTAGTTGCTCTAAGGTTGAGACAACATCTGGATATTCCGTCACAAGTTCATTATGATGGCGCTCATTCCATTGGCGATATTTTGCAATCATTGCCTCCTCTTCACCTGGAGCAATGTCGCTAAATGTCTGTTTTAAAGATGGCCCAAGGAACTTCTGGCAATCTTTTGGCGAATATTGCCCGGGAAATCGCTCATTCAAAACATGCATAAATGTTTGAATGATTAAATCATTTGTGTTAAGTAATGTGCCATCAAAATCAAATAGTAATGCCTTAACCATGTCTTGCACCCCTTATCTATTTTCTAAATACTTCACAGCGGGCTTTACTTTTATGCGTCGATATATAATCGCACCAAGACCCACTACAATACCAATAATTGAAACAACCTGTGCAGAGCGTAAATCTCCTACTAAATACAAACTGTCTGTGCGCAGGCCTTCGATAAAGAAGCGCCCAATTGAATACCAAATTAAATAGCTAAAGAATATTTCCCCACGATGTAAATTCACTTTTCGTAGTGCCAGTAAAATAAGTAAACCGACCAAATTCCATACAGATTCATATAAAAACGTTGGATGTACATAGGTTCCTAATTCATCAATATACATTTGGTTAATAATCCAATCAGGTAGCATTAGATTTTCTAAAAATTCACGTGATACTGGCCCACCATAAGCCTCTTGGTTCATGAAATTTCCCCAACGACCAATAATTTGTCCGATTAAAATACTCGGCGCAGCAATATCAGCAACTCTTAAAAAGCTTATATTTTTTTTACGAGTGAATATGTAAGCTGTCAAAAATGCCCCGATAAGTGCACCATGAATAGCGATACCACCATTCCAAATCTCAATTATTCTTCCTGGATTTTCACTATAATAATCCCAACGCATCGCTACATAGTAAATACGTGCACATATTATGGATATAGGAACAGCCCATAGTAATAAATCCGCAAGAAAATCCTCTGGCAGGCCTCGCTTAACAGCCTCTCTTTGTCCTACAATATAGGCTAGAATAATCCCCGATACGATTAATAACCCATACCAACGAACAGGGATAGGTCCTAAATGGAACGCAATCGGGTTAATTTCTAATAGTAATAAGTCCATCTTATTCTCCTCTCAATATCAATTCATTGCATTAGCAATTGAATCCTATGAACGATTAATCATCTAACTCATCTGCGGAAGAGATAACCTCATCTAATCGTCTTGAAAACTCCTCAGCTGCATTAACGCCCATCTTCTTCAAACGATAATTCATGGCAGCTACTTCAATGATAACAGATACATTGCGCCCTGGTCTTACAGGGATAGTCAACTTCGTTAGCTCTGTATCAATGATTTTCATTTTTTCTTCCTCTAGACCTAAACGATCATATACTTTTTCTGGGTCCCAAATTTCTAGTTCGATAATTAACGTTATTCGTTTGTATGGTCGCACCGCACTTGCTCCAAAGAGCGTCATAATATCGATAATACCAATACCTCTAATTTCAAGTAAATGTTCTAATAGCGGTGGTGGACTACCAATTAAAAAATTCTCTGATTCCTGACGAATTTCTACACAATCGTCAGCCACTAATCGATGCCCCTTCTTGACGAGCTCAAGTGCTGTTTCACTTTTCCCTACGCCACTTTTCCCAATAATTAGAACACCAATACCATACACATCGACTAAAACCCCGTGTGCAGCAGTCATTGGAGCTAAGCGACCCTCTAGATAGTTTGTCAGCCTACTTGAAAATTTGGTTGTCGTCATATGTGTTTTAAACACAGGTACATGTTTTTCATTGGAAGCTATTATTAGCTCCTCCGGCACCTCTAAATCACGAGAAATAATAATAGCTGGCGTATCCTGCGAACACAGTAAGTGCATGCGCTCAAGTTTCACCTCTGCAGGTAACATTTCAAAAAAAGAAAGTTCTGTTTTTCCAAGTAATTGTACTCGATTTGCAGGATAATGCGTAAAATAACCCGCCATCTCAAGCCCAGGTCTTGAAATATCACTAGTGACAATTGTTCTTCCTATTCCTTCCTCACCAGCTAATAATTCTAACTTAAATTTCTCCATTACGTCTCTCGTTAATACTACGACCAATGTTAGAAGCCTCCATTCAATGGAACTGTATATATACTAACAATCAGTATCGCTGATTGAAGTTTCACTCTATTTTAGCATGTCTATGTATAAAAGAAATGTATTTACCCTCGTTTGCCAACTATAGAAAAATATACCCCAGAAACACAAAAAACTAGCGGTTCTCCATTCCGCTAGCTTCACTATTATTTTATTTTTGAGTAGCCAACCATTTGGCAACAGCTTCTGCATCTGCCCCTTTAACTAAACCTCCAGGCATTGCATTTCTACCGTTATTAATAACATCTAAAATTTCTGCTTCTGTTAAACGAGAACCTACATCATTAAGAGCTGGTGCATTACCTTGACCTTGTAGTTCACCACCGTGGCAAACAATACAAGATTTCATAGCAATTTCTTCACCATTTGGAGTAACATCCTTTGCACTTTCAGTTGTTGTAGTTTTACCTCCGCCACATGCAGCTAAGAAGATTGCTGAACCGAACACTAATGTTAACATTGCCTTTTTCATTAGTACCCCTCCTCATAATAGATAACTTACCCCGACATTATACCAAAATTATGCACGTTTGAAACCTTCTCCTAACACCTCATAAGCATCAGATACGATAACAAACGCTGATGGATCAACGGTTTTAATAAGTTGTTTCAGCTTTGTGAACTCTGTTTGGTAGACAACAACCATAAGTACCGGCCGTTCTTCCCCCGTATAACCACCGATTGCAGGTAACTTTGTCACACCTCGTTTAACTTCAGCATAAATGGCATTACGTACCTCATCTTGTTTCATTGTAATAATATAAACCATTTTAGATTGGCTAAAGCCAAGCTGAATAATATCAATCGTTTTTGTTGTGACATAAAGTCCAATCAGGGCATACAAACCTTTCTCTAAGTCGAAAACAATTGCTGCACTCACTGCGATGATTCCATCAATCAATAGTACACTTGTACCAAGCGATAATCCGGTAAACTTTGTGATGATTTGCGCTAGTAAATCAGTGCCACCAGTAGAAGCATTCCCCTTAAAGACAAGCCCTATTCCTAAACCGACAACAATTCCCCCAAAAAGTGCTCCAAGTAAAGGATTGTCGGTCCAAGGCTCCCAACTATTCGTTAGTAACACAATAAATGGTAAAGTTATTGTACCAATAAACGATTTTATCCCAAATTTTTTCCCAAGAAATAAAACACCCGCTATAAATAAAGGAATATTAAATGCATATTGTACTAAACCAGGATTCCATCCAAATAAACCATGTAAAATTGTACTAATCCCGCTTACGCCACCTGATGCTACTTTATTCGGTAGTAAAAACACATTGAAGCCAATGGCAATAATCGCCGCTCCAACAATGACGTACATATATTCCACAATACTTCCCCTTAGATCATGTGTTTTATACATTTCCCCACGCCCACTTCAACTATCAGAATTTTTTAAGACGAGATGATTATAGCAAATAGTTTTCCTATTGAGAACTTCATCTTGGTGAAGGAAATATTCATTTTTATGATTTGTATTATCCAATTTACTTATGACAATTATTTTGAAAAACACAAAAAATAAGCTACCTTAAAGAGCTTTTTAAGATAGCTTATTTCTACTGTTGTTTATAAAGATTTTTCTGCCCATTCCATTGCTTCATTGTATAACAGGTCAATACTTGTCAAATCCACATTTAGTTTGGGAGCTAATTCCTCTAAGCTTGACCAATCTAATTTACCTAAGGCAATACTAAATTCAAGATATGGTGTCATCTCAGTTTGATGACCTAAAATCGTTTCCGTTATATCTTCTGAAAATGGTAGCTGTTGTAAAATAGTATTTATTGGCCTTTGTAGCATAGTATCTATCAATGAAAACATGCCAACTAAAAAGTATTCTGAGAAGTTTTTTTTATAGGAAAGTTTCGCTAATTTTTCACAAACCTTCGCTCGGAATAATGATGTGCGCATAATCTCTTTAAAAAGATCAGAATCAGTATTTATATCAATTTCCCGCATTGCTAATAAGTAAATCCACTTGCGTAAATCGGGTATCCCAAGCAGTAAAATTGCTTGTTTTATAGAGCGCACTTTCGATTTAGAGCGTTTTGAAGAATTATTAACCATTTGCAATAATTTATACGTCAATGAAATATCATGCTCAATATTATCAGCTAATTGCTGTATATTAGGTTCCTCGTCCTTTAATAGAGTAATAACATGAAAATATTGAATGATATTAGCCGGTATATCAGTCGCTGTAATTATTTGAGGCTGTTCAAAAAAATAGCCTTGAAATAATTCATAGCCTGAGCGTTTTGCAACTTCAAATTGATTACGCGTCTCCACCTTTTCGGCAAGCAGCTTAATATGCGGGAAATTTTCTTTCACTTTATTTTCGATTTCCATTCGCTCAAGTAATGGTGACAATAAAAAATCAACTTTTATGTAATCTATATTAGCAAATAACTCATCATAAACTTGAACATGCTCA
Source organism: Lysinibacillus sp. NPDC097231 (assembly GCF_044761885.1). NCBI lineage: Bacteria > Bacillati > Bacillota > Bacilli > Caryophanales > Bacillaceae > Lysinibacillus > Lysinibacillus sp. NPDC097231. The sequence goes on from NZ_JBIWDH010000010.1 coordinate 96,595, forward strand.
TCCAATATAAAATCATCTAATGCTATTTTATATCCATACGATTTCAGCTCAATTACCCTATCTACCAATTGTGGTGTAAGCGGAACATCCTCTAATATCTCTATAACAACCTCTGATGGGTTTAAATATTCATTTATGGAGCTCATAAGCAAGTTTTCTGTAAAATTTACAAAACAAGGCTTACCTTTTGTTACTTCTTCAATACCAATTGAAAGAAATGAGTTTACTAGTACGTCAACTGTTGCTGCATCTGAATCGACCATCGGAAAGGAATTCCCATTTTTACTACGATATAATAATTCATATGCAACAACTTGTTCATGAAGGTTAAAAATAGGCTGTCTACCAATAAATACTTCCATTTCATTGCCCCCCCATTTCTCTATTATCTTGTAATTAATAAATATTATAACATTTTTCATTACTTTCTGCTTATTATTCAAGTGACAAAAATGACAAAGCAAATTATAACAGGATAATAGGATTCCTCCTCCTTTAAAAAGTCGTTTCAATTATATAATTAGGTGCTTTTTTCATAGTAATCCATTGAAAAATCAATTATGTCTCGGCATAATTGATTCCGCTGAAAAGTGACTTAAAACCGGATTTATCTCACCTCCTATAGAGTTGAGAGACTTCTTTACCTGCCGCTGTCACGCATAAAAAATCTGTCGCTTCGCTTTCGCACAGTAAACATTTGCTGAAAGAAGTTAAATTTTTATCTAGACAATTCATCAAATATCACATATAGTACATTACAACACTAATGCACTATGTTACCATGAAAAATGAGAGGAGGTTTTTCAATGCACGTTCATTTAGATAGCACATCTCCCATTTATATACAAATTGCTGAATGGCTGCAGCATCAAATTATCGCCGATCGATTACAAGCGGACGAAAAGGTTTATTCACAATACCAGCTGGCTGAGCTATTCAATATAAATCCCGCTACTGCTGGTAAAGGACTGACTATTTTATTGGAAGAGCAACTTCTCTATAAGAAACGAGGGTTAGGCATGTTCGTTGCTGTAGATGCAAAAGATCGAATTTTAATGAAACGCCGGAATGAAACATTAACGAAAATGGCACAAGAAATTGTCTTAGAGGCAAAACGTTTGCTTGTCTCTGATGAAGAATTGCTAGCCCTTATTCGAAAAACACAGGAGGAATCGAAATGAATATTATTCAATGCGAGGAGTTATCAAAAAGCTTTGGACGTCTTCATGCACTTCAACGTGTAACATGTGCCATTCATGCAGAAAAAATCATCGGTGTTATCGGTCGCAATGGCGCTGGCAAGTCGACTTTGCTTAATATTTTCGCAGGTTATTTAAAACCTACAAGCGGAACGTGCGAAGTATTTAATGAAAATCCATTTAATAATATTCACACAGCTGCTAATACTATTTTCATTGATGACCTATTAAGTTTCTCTGATTACTTGTCGTTAGAAGAAATCTTAAAAATGGGGGCAGATTTTTATCCAAATTGGCAAGAGGCGTTAGCTCATCGTATGCTCGAGTATGCGGATTTAGATTTAACAGTAAAACATCAGCAACTTTCTAAAGGGCAAATGGCAACCTTTAATCTTGTCTACGGGCTAGTAAGCCGCTGTGCGTTAACGATTTTAGACGAACCGATGAATGGCATGGATGAAGCAATACGGACAGATTTTTACAGAGTCATCCTAAAGGAGTACATAGCCTTTCCACGGACTATTTTAATATCAAGTCACCATTTACAAGAGATGGAATCTATTTTAGAGGAGATTTTATTAATAGATGAAGGCACCATTATTACACATGCACCTGTAGACGAATTTAAAGAGCAACTGATCGCATTAAGCGGACCAAGTGATGCCCTAGAATCTTTGCTAACTGATAGCGGTGTCTATGCTCAAAAAATTGTGGCAGGCATGACTACAGCTATAGTGGACGCTAGTAGATTATTCGTTTCAGAGGAGATGCTTCTCGCGAAAGGCATCATAAAATCCTCTCTAACTGCCAGTGAAGTCTGCAAGTATTTAACAAGTAAAAAAGGAAGTGATATCGATGCAATCTTTGAATAATATTTCACTTAAAACGATTATCATAAAACAAGTGAAATGGAAAGCAAAATTATATATTTCTGCCCTTAGTTCCTTAGTTATTGTACAAATCATTTTCGGCATTTTAACATCTAGCTCAGGGAGTGGCTCTTCTGGTCATGGGCAAGGAAATTTAGATGTTCAGTTTTCTATTTACTCACTCGATATGTTTCTTATTGTTTCAGCTATTTGGGCATTTATTGTAGCGTTTCTTTTTACAACAAAAGCGTATCGTATTGATGATTTATCCGTTATTTCTAGTCGGACATCAAGCGCTATGGCAAATATATTGGTCATGATTATTTACAGTTTTATTGCAGTCATCATTATGATTTCGACTTACTATTTACAAATATTAGGGATTTCATTAGTAGAAAAGAAATCTTTTGTAATAGATACTCTATTTATTTCACCATCGTTATTCATATTATGTTTCAGTAACATTTGTTTATTTAGCGCAATCGGCTTACTATTTGGCACCAGCTTCAAGGGGCCAGTAGTTATAAAAATATTTCTATCTACTTTTATTCTGTTTAGTTTTATATACATTTTTATGGCAACAAATTCTATAAACATTAGGCCGCTAATAATGCAACCAAACCTTATGATTAGTGTTCTTTATTTGCTTGTCGCTACACTGTGCTTTAGCCTCACTATTTGGATTGCTAATAAATCGGAGGTGTCTCGCAAATGATAACGACATTTTTCTTTTTTATTCCGCTACTGCTCGTAGCGACTATTTTTCTACTACTAAATAAATTAGGGAAAAAAACCAAAAATATTTGGACATCTAAGCGTATTATGATTGGCATTACTAGTTATATCGCACTTGGACTTACTGCCTTCCTATATATTAGCTTTTTTTCAGAATCATCAATACCAGTACTCTCTCCTTCTGAAATTAAACAAATTGAGAAAAAGTTTGATCAAATCAAGAAATACGATCAAGAATACAATTCTTCCTATTTAACTGAGGACTACAAAAAGAAAACATGGGAGATTAACGTTGAAGGAAATACATTACCTGTTGTTATAAATGATGTCAATTATTCAAGTTTGGAAATTCGACAACGTTATAATGATACTATTGAATCGGGGAAAGCTCTTGTTACCTATTATCAATTTCCTTTCATTATAGAAGGTATTGATGTTTCAGACGAAGTACCGTTACCTAACGTATACGTGGCACAAAACCATCTATTTATTGAATGTTTTTCTAGACAACAAGTAAATTATTTTCGTATAAATGCAACATTAAGTATTTTAGATATGAATCGTGGGATAGAACGTGAACCATCTGCAATGAACCATTCCTATTCAAATGTCATAGTTATCGATATACCACGAAGTACGGTTCTGGAAGATTCCCAAGGTCTTGTTCAATATATAGAATAGTAGAATGAATAATCACCAATAATTAGAGATAGCCTTCGTTAAAACGTATGCTGGGCGACTCCTTAGGTATTTATAAAAAAACAAGGACAGTCCTAAGTGATTTCTCATCACTTTTGGACCATCCTTTTTATTTTCCAATTTTCGCTTTAATCGCACCAATAACTGCTGGCACCACTGAAATTAAGATAATTAGTATAAGAACCGTTGAGAAGTTATCTTTAATAATAGGAATATTACCAAAGAAATAACCTAGTAGTGTACAGCTGAATACCCACAATACTGCACCTACGATATTATACATGACGAAGTAGCTGTACTTCATTTTACTTGCTCCAGCTACAAATGGAATAAATGTACGTATAAAAGGCATAAAGCGTGCGATCACAATTGTTTTACCACCATGCTTATTAAAAAACCTTTCTGCTGCCTCCATACGCTCTTTTTTAATAACTCTACCAAGGAAACTATTCGGTGGGATAGATGTTCCCACTTTATGACCAATTTGATAGTTCATCGTATCACCTAAAATAGCTGCCGCTAAAAACACAGGAATCAATAGCCACATGTCAAATGCGCCCATTGCTGCTGCTAATGTACCACTTGCAAAAAGCAATGAATCACCTGGTAAGAACGGGAATATGACAACACCTGTTTCAACAAAAACAATGGCAAATAAAACGAGATAACTCCAATTACCAAAATCACGAATGATTTCCTCTAAATGCACATCGATATGCATAATAAAACTAATTAACTCTTTGATGAGTTCTATCATTTTTCCATATGCTCTCTTTCAATTTAATTTTCTAATAGCCTTGACGCAATTGAGCATCAAAGAGTTCCGTAACTATCGACAGTTTGTTTGCGCTACTACACCCCACTATATGACCAGCCTTTAAAAAGTATGTAGAAGTTTCACAAGTTTGATTTTATCACTTACAGACTTATACACTCAACTTATTTAAATACGTGGCCCAACTTTTTTACATAGCTGTAATATAGACAAAAAAAGCTACTATTTTTAATAGTAGCTCCGTTACTGTATCATTATACTTTTTCTTTTAATGATCGACGTAAAATTTTTCCTGTTGTATTTTTCGGTAGTTCATCCATAATTTCAATTACTTTAGGAACTTTATATTTCACCATATGCTTTGCACAGTATGCGAGCAGGTCTTCTGTGGAAGTTGCAGCTGCATCTTTTAAGACAACATATGCATAAACAGCCTCACCTAAGTTAGGATCTGGATAACCTACAACTGCCGCTTCAACGATATTATTATGAGCAAAGAGGACTTCTTCAACTTCTCTTGGATATACATTATATCCCCCTACAATAATCATATCTTTTTTACGGTCAACGATGTAAAAGTAACCTTCTTCGTCCATTTTAGCTAAGTCTCCTGTATATAACCAGCCATCGCGTATAACCATCGCTGTTTCTTCAGGCAATTTATAATAGCCCTTCATCACGTTAGGCCCTCGAACAATTAGCTCACCGACTTCGCCAACCGGTACTTCTTGACCATTAACATCCACTACCTTATTTTCAACATTGCAAATGGATGTTCCAATAGACCCTGCCTTACGATCACGCTCCAAAGGATTAAAGCACGTTACTGGTGAAGCTTCTGAAAGGCCATAACCTTCCGAAACACGCACACTAAATTTCTTCTCGAAATTATGTAATAGTGCTACTGGTAAAGATGAACCACCTGAAATCGCTAAGCGGATAGTCGAGAAATCTTCTGGATTGCCCTCTGGTAATTGATACAGGAAGTTATACATTGTTGGCACACCAGCAAAGACTGTTGCTTTTTGTTCCTTCGCTAATGTAAAGATTTCACTTGGACTAAAACGTGGTGCAAGTAAAACCGTTGCTCCACTCAATAATGGTGCATTGACGACAACAGTTAACGCAAACACATGGAAAACTGGTAATGTAGCAATAATACGATCATTTGCTTGATAACCCAAATATTCTGCAACATCTCGTGCATTTGAGTAGACATTTCTATGAGTCAGCATTGCACCCTTTGGAGTACCTGTTGTTCCTGATGTATATAAAATTATTGCATTATCATCGTCAGCTACTTCTACTGGCTGGCAAGAGCCTGATGTACCAGCGATGACTTGTGAAAACAATTGAATTTTTGCCCTTGCCTCTTCAGATAAAGTAGTTACTTTTTCCGCAACATCCGCTGTTGTTTCACAAACAACAAATGTTTTTACTTTTGGAAAAGCATGTACACCCATTTCTACTAACGGAAGAAGTGCATCAAGTGCAATAACAGCTTTTACGTCACCATTATGCAAAATATATGAAATTTCATCCGGTGTGTATATTGGATTAATTGGAATTGCTGTTGCCCCTAAACTCATTGTTGCATATAACGCAATTAAATAATGTGGCGTATTGCCAAGTAAAAACGCTACATGGTCCCCTTTTTCTACCCCTAATTCTTGTAACCCCTTTGCAAAGCGGCCAACTGTGTGTTCAAACTCACCATATGTCGTATCTTTCCCCATAAAATGATACGCAATTTTGTCCGGTTGCTCTACTGCTTGTTGACGAACACTTGAAACTAAATTCAATTACACCATCCCCTTATCGTATAAAATGAATCGTTATTCAGTAATATTATATAAGAAATATATCTAAAAGACAACGAATCTTTTTATTTCATGTCAAAAATTACGTCAAATAATTCATTTTTTTCTCTTTCATACACTTTTCATTAAGAGCGAATATGTGAGATGTATCGCCAACGAATTAAATAAAAATAGATTACTTGTATTAACACAAAAAACCCAAAAGCAAAGAATACTTCTTTGACAATGGAAATATTAGCAATATCCTTTAAAATGCCTTGAACCATAAAAAAAGCAAAGGCGCTATGCATCATTGCAACACCCCACGGGAGGAAAAATTGTGGGAATAAATGACGATTAACAAGCTTTTTGAGCTCCGAATCTGTTAAGCCCATTCTTTTTAATACGTCAAATTTGAGCTTCTCTCGCTCAAGAGAAGTATGCAGCTTAAAGTAAATAAAACTACCTGCAGCTAATAAAAATACAGTTGCCACCAAAACACCAACCAAAGTAAATAATGAGTAGGTAGCTAATATATAAGAATAATTTAATCCTGCATTTTCAAAGAAAAATGGGCTAAATTTATTCTTATTTTCAAAGTATTGAGATGCCGCTAACAGGTCTATGCCCTTGCCAATATCTTTTGTCTCCATCCATTGAGGAATGTAGAAGGTGAATAAATGATAGACAGGTTGCACAACGTTTTTATCATTAATCGGCTTCACAAGCTTCATAAAATCCTCATCGCTTATCACAATAGAATTGACGCTAACAATAGAGCTCGGGAATACTATTTTAGGGTATACACTATCAATTGTTAGCGGGATAGAATTTTCCTCCAAAATCGTATGCACAACTTTATTTTTAAGTTTTTTTAGGGCATCTTCTGAATATGGAATAAATACCGCCTCTCCTGAAGCTAAGTCAAGTAATGGATAACTATAGGATGATAACAATACATTCATATCCGATTCTCTAAAAACCTCAACCTCATTGTGGGTAAAAGAAGATGTTTGTTTTATCACAACAAAGCGAGATAAATGATAGGACAGCCCCTTCTCCTCTAATTGAATTCTTATAGTGTTGATATGATTTCGCTCATACGGATTGTCCACATCTCCCTTATAGATCAGCCCCAGCGGATTTAAGCGATCATATTGTGTCGTATACGAGGACATCGTCGCTAAAACGCCGACCGATAAAAATGCCATGGTTGACACCATCGTAACAACAAAAAACATTTTCACATTATCCATCATAATATGGGTTTGCTCGGCTAAAGAAAGAAGACGATAACGTTGCCAATGAAATTTCCGTTTACCTCGTGCCATCTCTAAAAAGCAGGGTAAAGTATCACTGAAAAAATAGTATGTTCCAAAGGTAGCCGAAAAAGGAATTAATAATGTTAAACCAATTAATGTTGTTTTCGAAACGATAAAAGCTAGTATATATGTTGATAAAATGAGGGTAATGCCATATACTGCACGGATTTTCGAATAGGTTGTAACACTATTTAAATAGGCACTTCCCTTAATGATGTCGCGTAATTTTCTCTCACGTGTAAAGTACACACTAATAAAAGAAATGACCACAAAAGCACTAGTAAAGACACCAATTGTGAGTACAAATGGCTGCCATGAAACATATAATGGTAGGGAGTCTAAATGTAAAATTTCTCGGACAATCATGAAAAAGAATTTCGAAAATGAGAAACCAAATATAATTCCAACAATTATAGAGCCAGCTCCAATAATCATTGTCTCTAAAAAGACAAGTTTATTCATCTGGCGTCTTTCCATGCCTAGATGTAATAAAATAGCAAATTCATGTGATCTAGCCTCTAAAAAGGCACTCATGGAGTAATATAAAAAGAATAATGTAAAGAGAACGAGTATGATTTCCGCACCAACCATCCCGATTAACGATACCTCACCTAAAATCCCTTGTTCAATATCCGGATGAAACATAAGCATTGAATAGATAAAAAACACAGCCACTGAAAAAAAGCTTGCCATGAAAAAGGCGCCGTATATACGGCTGTTCCGTACGACATTACGGTAAGCGAATTGTCGAAAGGTCACCTACTTGTCCTCCTCCTAGTAAGCTCAAAACATTTAATATTCGTTGGAAAAACATTTGACGACGGTCATCTTTGTAGATTTCATTGAAAAATTCCCCGTCCTTAATAAATAACACTCGATCACAGTAGCTTGCCGCTATAGGATCATGGGTTACCATGACAATGGTCGTTTGTTTTTCCTTATTAATTTTTGTTAAAAGTTCAAGCACATCACGTGAAGAATTGGAGTCCAAATTCCCTGTCGGCTCATCCGCTAAAATAAGAGATGGGTTATGAATAAGTGCGCGACCAATGGCTGTTCTTTGTGCCTGTCCACCTGAAATTTCATTTGGACGTTTTTGCAGGAAAGAGGTTAAGTCCAGTTTTTCCGCAATGCTTGCGAGACGTTCCTCCATTACTTCTAATGGCTGTTGATCCAATGTTAGTGGCAACACGATATTCTCTTCCACTGTCAGCATATGCAAAAGATTAAAATCCTGAAAAACGAAACCTAATTGTCTTCTTCTGAAGTAGGCAAGCTCTGTTGCATTTAGCTTATGTGGGTTCATGCCATCTAAAATGATCTCTCCACTGGTTGGCTCATCGATCGTAGAAATGATATTCAATAAAGTTGTTTTTCCGCTTCCTGATGGACCCATGACTGCTAAAAACTCACCTTCTTTAACATCAAAGCTTAATTGATTTAGCGCACGATGCGTTACTTTGCCTTCATACACCTTTGTCACGTCTTTTATTTGTAAAATAGGCATACCTTTTCACCTTATTTCTTGATTAATTCCATAGATTCCGGTAAAAGCCACTGCAATACAACCTCAAAGCCAATTTGAAAATGTGGCTCATTTTCTGATACAACCACACCTTTACCATCCTCGTTCACTAGACTAAAACAATGTTCACCAACTATTACATCCCATGCATCAATTTCACCTTCAATAATTTCACCACAAACCGTATAATACCCACTGTACATCACTTTTTCACCTTCTACAGGAAAAGCGTTTAGTAAAGTTGGTTTATGTAAGTCTAGCCCAAGCTTATTCGAAAAATGCAAAACTTCTTCATCAAGTGTAAGACTAGCCTTACGAAAATTCATGCAGGATAAACACTCACAAATATCGTCATGTGATTCGTACAATACCTCTGTTTTTTCACTCTCGATATTTAATATCCACTCATCTATACGAACTTCTCTCATCCTTGCTCCCCCTAATTCGTAAATGTCACTGTGACAATTGTTCCTTTCCCTACCTCTGAAGTAATGTTTAATTCATGACCAAGTTTTCCACAGATTTCTTTAGCCAAATATAGCCCCATTCCTGTGGATTCTCCGGTTTTACGGCCATTTTCACCAGTAAAAAAAGCTTTAGTGACACGAGAAAGATCAGAAGCCGGAATACCAATACCTTCATCACAAATGGCTAATTGTACATGGTCATCCTTTTTAATGGCAGAAATCACTATTTTTTTATTTGGCTCAAATGTATATTTAACTGCATTTGTTACAAATTGCCCAATAATAAAACGAAGCCATTTCGAATCACTCGCTACGATAATATCATCCTCAATATGAATTTCAGGAAAAACTCGTTTCGTAATAAATAAACGTTTATTTTCATTAACAGTTGCAGTAACTATTGCTTTTAAAGTAATCTGTTCTACTTGCATATCCTCTTCGAAATTTTCTAATCGAGCATTGACAAGGACCATATCTAAGCCTCTACGTAAGCGATCAATTTCCTCTTGCACATTCTTTTTATCAAGAGGACGCTCATCCTGTAATAAGAGCTCAATAACAGAAATGGGTGTTTTCATCTGATGTACCCATTGATTCATAAACTGGTCATGTCTTTTTTGGCTTGCATACAACGATTGAAGCTCATGTTGGTAAAGCCGATATAGCTCATGCATATATTTCTCAGACTGTATAGCTACAGGCGTCTTAGCATTCTTTTGTAGCACGTCCTCCATCGTTTTAGGAAGCTGTGATATTTTCAATAAATAACGTTGGCGCATTAAATAGCGGATAAGTAAAAAAGAGGTTAGCAATACTAAACTAATACAGAAGGAATAAATAGCCGTATCGACATTTCGAAAGCCGTCTAGCCAATATAAGACCATGATAAAGCCAACTAGTAAAAGCTGGAATACAATGAATGATGCGTAATCACGCAAAAATAATTTCCAGTCCACTACAGCTCACCTGCACTTAATATAAAGCGATAGCCTGCGCCACGTACTGTTTCGATGCTCGACGTAATATGATAGTCTACTAGCTTCCTACGTACCCGTGTCATATTGACATTTAATGTATTCTCATCAACAAAAGCCTGATCGTCCCAAAGTTCTTCTAATAGTTGTTCACGTGTCACTACTTTTGGTGCATTTCCCATTAGCAATTCTAAAATAATACATTCCTTTTTCTGCAGAGGAATCTCTAAATCATTTTTATGAAGTTCCATTCTTTCTAAATGTAGCACAAGCTGTCCTTGCTTAATTGTCCGCTCCTCTTGTCTTGCTGCATATTCACCATATGTACGACGCAAGTGACTTCGGATTTTAGCCAGTACAATCTCATAATTAAAAGGCTTCGTAATAAAATCGTCGCCCCCATTTTCAAGAGCAAATATTTGGTCCATTTCTCCTGAGCGAGCTGAGATGAAAATAATCGGACAAGTTGTATGTTGACGCAGTTGGCGGCACCAATAATAGCCATCATACGAAGGTAAATTTATATCAAGCAACACCATATGTGGATTAAATGCTGTAAATTCTTCAATGAGATGATCAAATTCTTTTATTGTTTCAACTTCGTATTGATATTTTCTGAGCGTTTCCGCAAGTAATGACGCAATCTTTACATCATCTTCGACAATAAATATTCGATGCTTCTCCATACCAACACTCCTTTCTATCTTATATTGTATCAAAAAAAGATCCGACGACATAATTGTCAACGAACCTTTTGTAGTAAAACATAATACATATCGTTAGCTATAGATATTTGTGCATAATGCTTCTGCCTAAATATGAGGCATCCCCACTGTTCCCCGAGAAGTCGCCCAATCCTCCACTCCAATCAACTTATATTCATGGCACACGTTTTAACAATAGTTATCCTCTTTTTTGGTATTGAACCCTCAATAAGGACAATTGCCAATTTATACACAAGATGTTCTTAATAAATTAATTGTAAAAAGTCTTCTGTTTTAATCCCACCGAAGTATGTTGGAATGTCGATAACAGCTAACGCCTCAGCAATTGCAGTTCTATCATAGTTTGTCCCAACTAATCGTTGTTCAACATCTGCCATATCGCCCACACCGAAGAAATCACCAAAAATGTGTGCTTCTTCGATAATGCCATGATTCACTTCCAAGCGAATATCAATACCACCTGTTGGGAAGCGATGTGTTTTTTGGATATTGAAGCGTGGGGATTTACCATAGTTCCACTCCCATGTTTGGTAACGTTCAGCAGATAGCTTATGGATACTTGCCCAATCTTCCTCTGTAAGCTCATAATAGCGAATATTTTCTTCACCACCGAAGATAGACTTTAAAATTTCTAGACGAAATTCTTCAACAGTCATTTTATCCTTTAAGAACTCAGAAATATTGGCCACACGTGAGCGAATTGATTTAATGCCCTTTGATTCAATTTTATCTTTCTTAACCTTTAATGCCGATACAACAGCATCAATTTCTGTATCAAACATTAACGTACCATGGCTATACATACGGCCCTTTGTAGAAAACTGTGCGTTTCCTGAAACTTTGCGTCCTTCCGCTAAGATATCGTTACGACCTGAAAGCTCAGCTTGAACGCCCATTTTTGCAAGTGCATCTACAACTGGCTGTGTGAATTTTTTATAATTCATAAAGCTATCGCCATCATCTTTTGTAATAAAACTGTAATTCAGGTTCCCTAAATCATGATACACTGCCCCACCACCAGAAAGACGTCGCACAACGATGATGCCATTGTCCTCCACGTAATCTGTATTTATCTCTTCGATAGTATTTTGATTTTTGCCAATGATGATTGAAGGCTGATTTATGTAAAAAAGTAGCACTGGCTCCTTTTCGACATCCATCGTCTTTAATAAATACTCCTCAATGGCAAGGTTAATGCGTGGATCATGAATCCCTTTATTATCAACGAAAATCATAATTTACTTTTCCTCCTTCACAAAATATCCATATTTATTTTAACGTAAATTAGGCATTTTGTGTTGACGAAAAGCATCTGTTATAATACACTAAGAAATATCAAAACAGTAATAGTACAGATAAACTTAAAGGAGGAGTCCACAATGTTAGAAAACGTAGTTGAATTTTTCAAGAACTTACCTGCAAAGCAATGCACAGAATGCGGTGAAAAAATTGAAGAACAAAGTGAATGCTACAGCAACACTTGTGAAAAATGTAACCACCTATAAGCATTTGCCTATTCTGTGATAGTCATATACGTGCCCCACACGTACTAATAATGACACCCCTCATCATATTTTTGATGAACCCTTAATTAAATCTCTTACACTTACGAAACGGCAGCTGATACGCTCATATCAGCTGCTGTTTTTTTGAATGATTTTTTTGTGTATGAGCGGTTTATCATTGGTGCCGAGCGTTCTCCCTTGTACCTGAGTAGTTTTCGAAGTCTCCCGAGCAGTTTTCGAAGTCTCCTGAGCAGTTTTCGATGATACCTGAGCAGTTTTGGTCTTCTGTCAAGAAAGTGGACATAAAAAAGTGAGAGCTTCAAAGCTATCGCACTGCGTTTGGTGGGCAATGGAAGTCAATTGTTCAAAGAGCTTGAACAATTGATTTCCATCGCTTGAAACGGTTTTGAGATTAACTTGCGTG
>NZ_JBIWDH010000011.1:0-58718 GCF_044761885.1 Lysinibacillus sp. NPDC097231
CCAAAGAAACGAGTACTCCCATCATCTGTCACTGCAACAGCAGGGACTTTCAAACCCAAATCTACACCCATTATCTTTGTTCCTGTTTTTTCACTTGTCGGGATAGTGACAGCTATTTGTGCCATCCATTTATTCGCTTTTTTCGTGATACGAAGAGTACCTAATTTGTGTGTCAACAAATCCAAATTGTGGTTATCTTTATCGACCAGCAGAGCCCGAATAGGTGTTTTAGTTGCCTTGCCATCCATCATGATAGGCATTGAAATATGCGTGAGATCAAAAGAATAGTTTTGGTTATTCCACATACACACTGGCTTCTTTAACACAGGAACTATCTTGTATTTATTTTTCTTCACTTTCTTAAACACACTTTTAGCATCTTTAATCGCTTGGTTTTTAACAGCACTTGGCAGGTAAGCAGAAATATCCTTGCTTGATTTTTTTGTACTTTTCTTTTCTGCAACCATTTCAGAAACAAGGGTATTGATTGTATAAACATACGATTGACTCATAGTCTGTAAAATAGAAGCCTGTTCCTTTGTGGGAAGCAGTTTGACTTTAACGGTTATTGTTTGCGACACGTGATTCACCCCCTTGTTTTTTGTTGTTCCACATAACGTTTGATGGTTTCACTCGATAGGTTTCCTGCGGTAGAGACAAAATAGGAACGTGTCCATAGGCTTGGCAAATGTCCGAGATGAGGAAATTCCTCTCTCAACTTTTTAGACGTCACTCCTTTGATTTTTGCCATAATATCAGCAGGACTAAGCGTTGGTACGGTATTTAAAAACATATGTGTATGGTCTTTGTCACACGCCAAAGCAACAATGACAATCTCTAACTCTTCACATATTTCCTGTACCAACTGTTTAAAGCGTTCCTCTACATCTGCACGAAGGAAAATCTTTCTTCTGTATCGGGGACAAAAAACGAAATGATAGTTAATTAATGATACGGTTGTGTTTGTTCGTCTATATTCGTTCATATACACAATGTATCAGCTTTATTTATAAACTGCAACATTCATGCAAAAAAGAGTGGGCTTTCCTGTTTGGAAAATCTGTAACGTATTCTCTGCTATATGTATCGTCAAAGCAAGTGACTATTCGTCAAGAATAGTCCGTCTATTGGACCACTTTAACAGAACACTCAAGTTATTATCCAAAATGCTCGGCTCTACACTCTTTTCGCTCGGGTCAGACCCTGGACTCAGCGGTTGTTTTCTGTATGAAAGCGCAGTGACAGAAACAAAACGAGGGAAGCAGCTCGACCCCGCCCGCAGAAAGTATCTGCCCGTAGTGAAAATCAACGGCTTTATCTAGTTTCATTGTAAAAAAAGACTGTAGGCAAACTCGAAATTTTTGAGTTTGCCTACAGTCGGAGACGAGGATTTAATTCTCCTCGTCTATATCCTGTTATTTTAAGCGTTACGCATTTCATCTAAAACGCGATTCACACGTTTTTCTAGCATTTTCATGCCGCTTCCACCAGCTTGCATGTGACGAAGCTGACCATCTTTATCGAAAACATAATACGCAGGTACATATTGATTTTCAAATGCATCTGTTAGCTTTAATTCGTTATCAACAAAGATTGGTTGTACAATATCAAACTCTGCTGCTACCGATTTGATTGTTTCTAAATCTGTATCTTGCTCAGCACGAGGCATATGTACCGCTACAACGTTTAACTCATCTTTGTATTGATCACGGAAATTGTTCACATCCGGCATTGCTTCTTTACATAAATGGCAGCTAACTGACCAGAAGTGGATTAACGTTGGTTTTTCGCCTACTAAATCCGCTTTTGTTACTTCACCATTTAGCCAAGTCGTAGCGCCTGCCAGTTCAGGCATTTGTTCACGAAGTTTCATCAAAATATCCTCCTTTATTTTCCCTATCAAGTTTAAAATCCCCACAAAAGTTTCGTGGGGATTTTGAATTTTTAAAAGAACTCATTTCGCCAAGTTTCCGTCTCAAGACAAAACCTGACAAAGTTATCTACTCAGATTATAGAGTTGCTTGACCTGGACGCCAGTTTGCTGGGCAAAGACCACCAGTTTGTAAAGCTTGAAGTACACGTAAAGTTTCGTCAACATCACGGCCGATGTTGTTATCAAATACTGTTTGGTATTTCAATTCACCTTCTGGGTTGATGATGAATAAGCCGCGTAGTGCGATACCTTCTTCTTCGATTAAAACACCATATTCTTTTGAAATTTGGTGATTAGTATCTGCTGCTAATGGATATTTTAGTTCACCAAGGCCATTTTGAGTGCGGTCAGTGTTGATCCAAGCTAAGTGAGTGTGAATTGTATCAGTAGAAACACCGATTACTTCTGCATCTAAGTCTTCGAACTCATCGTAACGATCGCTCATTGCAGTGATTTCTGTTGGACATACGAAAGTGAAGTCCATTGGATAGAAGAAAAGAACTGTCCATTTGTCTTGTGCTTTAATATCCTCTAATGATACTTTACCAAATGATTTGTCTGGAAGTACTGCTTCCATTGTAAAGTCAGGTGCTTGTTTACCTACCATGCGTTCTGCCATAATAAATCCCTCCAAAAAATATGTAGTGTATATATTCCATTCGCACCAGCGAACTCGTCTTCTACGATAGCAGAGTAATCGTAGTTTTTCAAACAAGTAAACTTCACAAAAGTGCGCACTTTAAATTATCTGACAAATTTTCGTCAAATCCCAAAATGGAATTGCTACTACAGCTTATTTATTAACTATTTTTAACAGTTTTATTCTTAAATAAACAAAATTTTTCTACGCGCCATTTATGTATAATTTCTAAAAATTTTATCTACTATTTTTTCTTAAAAAACGATTGCAAATTTTTTATTTTTATGTATAATTGTAATGGTTTTAGTAAACTAAAAGTTTCGTTAAAGTAAACTTCATATTTCAAAAGTTTATGATTGCTAAACTTCTTCTAGGAGGGAAAAGATGCAAATAGGAGCAAAAATTAAAGCGCTTCGTTTAAAAAAAGCTCTTACCCAAGAGGAGCTTGGAGAACGTACAGATTTAAGTAAGGGTTATATTTCACAATTAGAACGTGATCTTAATTCCCCTTCCATTGAAACGCTATTTTCAATATTAGAAGTTTTAGGGTCCACACCAAAAGACTTTTTCGACGATGAAGCACCTGAACAAAAGGTTGTATATACAGAGGAAGATCAATCCACTTACACAGACGAAGACAAAAAATATGAAATTCAATGGCTCATTCCAACTTCGAACGAAAAAGAGATGGAGCCTATTTTCTTGACATTTGCCGCTGACGGTGAGTTCAAACAATTTGAACCCTCGCTCTCAGAAACATTTATATATGTGGTCAAAGGACGTATTCGTCTCATTTTAGGGAATGAACAGTATATCGCAAGTGAAGGCAATGCTCTCTATTTTGACGCGACAGATCATCACCAAATTTTTAATGCACATGCTGATGAAACAAAAATTTTACTTGTCGCAACGGATTCATACTTATAGCTTAAGGAGGCGCATCTATGACAACGAATTCAATTATCCGCTTTGAAAATGTTTCAAAATCCTATAATGACGGTACGATCGTCTTAAAAAACATTAACTTGGAGCTAGAGAAAGGAAAATTCTATACACTACTAGGTCCTTCTGGTTGTGGTAAAACAACCATTTTACGTATTATTGCTGGATTTACAGAGCCGACTACAGGAGATGTCTATTTCCACGATAAAAAAATCAACTCAGTGCCAGCAAATGAACGCCAAGTAAACACTGTTTTTCAGGATTATGCGCTGTTTCCTCATTTAAATGTTTTTGAAAATGTCGCATTCGGACTTCGCATTAAAAAACTTCCTGAAAGTGAAATTAAAAACCGTGTTGCTGAGGCACTAAAATTTGTTAACTTAGCAGGCTATGGCAATCGTGAAATTTCTGAGATGTCTGGTGGTCAACGTCAACGTGTAGCTATCGCACGGGCAATCGTAAATGATCCTGAAGTGATTTTACTCGACGAGCCTCTTTCTGCTTTAGATTTAAAGTTACGTACAGAGATGCAGTATGAGCTACGAGAATTACAGCAACGACTTGGTAAAACGTTTGTGTTCGTCACACACGATCAAGAAGAAGCGCTTGCCATGAGTGATGAAATATTTGTCTTAAGTGAAGGTGAAATTCAACAATCAGGTACTCCAGTAGATATTTATGATGAACCAATTAACCGCTTTGTTGCTGATTTTATTGGTGAATCAAACATAGTTCCTGGCGTGATGATTGAAGATTTCAAGGTAGAATTTGCTGGTAAAGTTTTTGAATGTGTCGACCAAGGTATGAAGCCTAACGAAAAAATTGATATTGTTATTCGTCCAGAGGATTTAGAAATGACAACAATAGAAAAGGGCAAACTTGTCGTTAAAGTTGATACTCAGTTGTTCCGTGGGGTACATTATGAATTATCCACATATGACAAAGATGGCAACGAGTGGCTCGTGCATTCATTGAAAAAAGCTGCGGTAGGGACAGAAATTGGCTTAGACTTTGACCCAGAAGCAATTCATGTCATGCGCTTAAATGAAACAGAAGAAGAGTTCGATAAACGTCTAGAGGCGTATGGAGACGACGAAGATGCAAACTAAGACTTCGAAATCAGCCTTATTTCCTTATGTTTTATGGATTGCATTTTTCGTTATCGCGCCAATTGCACTGGTTGTTTACTATTCCCTACTAGATATACACGGCAATTTTACGCTCAATAACTATAAAGCATTCTTTACTTCAGTCTATTTAAAAATGACATTAAGTTCATTCTGGTATGCATTCTTAATTACGTTCTTTACGTTACTTGTTTCGTATCCAACAGCCTATTTTTTAACTAAGACGAAACATAAACAGCTTTGGCTTTTACTAATTATTATTCCTTCTTGGATTAATCTTTTGTTAAAAACATATGCCTTTATCGGAATTTTCGGCTTGTATGGCCCATTAAATGCATTTATCGAAGTATTTGGTTTTGATCCGCAGCAAATGCTATTCACTGACATTAGCTTTGTGTTCGTATCCGTTTATATTTTTATTCCATTTATGATTTTACCGATTTTCAACTCATTAGATCGTTTAAACCCGGCACTTATTTATGCAGCACGTGATTTAGGAGCATCTGCCTTTACTACATTCCGTCGCGTTATACTGCCATTAACAATGGACGGCGTAAAATCAGGTATTCAAGTTGTATTTATTCCTGCATTATCACTCTTCATGATTACTCGTTTAATTGCAGGAAATCGTGTCATTACACTTGGTACAGCTATTGAGCAACAATTCCTGGTGACACAAAACTGGGGTATGGGTTCTACAATTGCTGTTTTCTTAATTTTATTTATGGTGATTGTGATGTTAATTACGGGACAAAAAGATAAAGGAGGTCGCGTACGATGAAAAAACTATCTGCTACAGCAAGAGTGTATTTAGCGATTGTTTTTATCGTTTTGTATGCACCTATCTTCTATTTGGTTTTCTATTCATTCAATAGTGGCGGATCAATGAATAATTTTGAGTCCTTTACGTTAGAACATTATAAAGCAGTGTTTGAGGATTCACGCCTACTCGTAATTCTAATTAATACAGTCATCGTGGCATTACTTTCTGCATTGATTTCTACAATCATTGGAACATTAGGAGCTATAGGCATTGTTACTGTTAAAGATTCAAAAATGCGCAATACATTACTTTCTTTAAATAATGTATTAATTGTTAGCCCTGATGTTATTATCGGTGCAAGCTTTTTAATTTTATTTACAATGATCGGTATTAAATTAGGTTTTACTTCAGTGTTATTAGCACATGTAGCGTTTAGTGTGCCAATTGTTGTATTAATGGTCTTACCGAAACTATTAGAAATGAATAAATCATTAATCGATGCTGCATTAGATTTAGGTGCAACGAAGAAAGATGTAATGATGCGTGTTATTTTGCCGTATATTCAACCTGGTATTTTTGCAGGGTTCTTCCTTGCCTTAACGTATTCTCTTGACGATTTTGCGGTAACGTTTTTCGTGACAGGTAACGGCTTTAGTACTTTATCTGTTGAAATTTACTCTATGGCACGTGCCGGTATTTCCTTAACGGTTAACGCTATCTCTGGTTTAGTATTCTTTGTAACGGTTATAGTCGTAGTTGGCTATTACTTCATTACAAGCCGCGCCAATAAAAGAACGGGGGGGACTCAATGAAGCAATTAATTCAAGCAACAATCGCAATCCTTGTCGTTTCCGCCCTTCTATTCTATGCTGCTGACACCCTGAGTGCAGGTGGTGGGAAAAGTGGAAAAAATACGTTAACGATTTTTAACTGGGGAGAATATATTGACCCCGATTTGCTAAAGCAATTTGAGAAAGAAACAGGCATCCACGTCATTTATGAGACATTCGATTCCAATGAAGCGATGATGACAAAAATTCAACAAGGCGGTACGGCTTATGATATTGCAGTACCTTCTGAATATATGATTGAAAAAATGAAGGAAGAAAACTTACTTATTCCTTTGGATAAAACCAAACTCCCTAATTTTAAAAATATCGATCCTTATTTTTTAGACTTACCATTTGATGAGGACAATAAATATTCTGTTCCATATTTCTGGGGAACAGTTGGCATTGTCTATAATCCAAAACTCATTGGTCATCTCGATTTCTCATCTTGGCAGGACTTATGGGACTCCTCGTTAAAACGAAAAGTCTTTTTAGTTGACGGGGCACGTGAGGTTATCGGTATGGGCCTAAATAGTCTTGGCTACTCACTTAACTCTCTAAATGACCATGAGCTACGTGAAGCAACTGATAAATTAATTACATTGGCACCAAATGTTAAAGCCATTATTGGGGATGAAATTACGCCATTGATGATTAATAACGAAGCAGCAGTAGCACTCACTTGGTCTGGTCAAGCAGCTGATATGTTGTCAGAAAATGAAGACTTAGACTTTGCTGTACCAGAAGAAGGCTCGAACTTATGGTTTGACAATATGGTTATCCCAAAAACGTCAAAAAATATAGAGGGTGCACATGCCTTCATTAATTTTATATTGAACGCTGAATCGGGTGCTAAAAATGCTGATTATGTAGGCTACTCTACCCCTAATATTGCAGCAATGAAATTAATGGATAAAGAAGTTGTGTCTGATGAACGCTTCTATCCTTCTGAAGAACAACGTAAAACATTAGAAGTTTATAAAAACTTAGGCCCTGATTATTTAGGTAAATACAATGAGCTGTTTTTAGAATTTAAAATGGGCATTCGATAAACCATTTAAAGCTGTTCTCACGTTATTGACGTAGAGAACAGCTTTTTCCTCATTTAATACGAATGCACTCGATCATGTTAGTATGAAGCTTTTCCATTCATTAGATTGCAACCCTATAACCTTATTTCAGACTTCTAGTCAATAGCAAAGGTACAAGCCTTGTGGTAGACTGTAGTATATTTGATTAGAAAAGGGGGATATTCGATGACCCAGCAGAAGTCTAATAAGGCGGCTTTGTATATTTTAATGTTTAATATGTTTATCGCAATGGGGAGTATTGGGATTATTATTCCTGTTATGCCTGAGTATTTAAAAATATTCGGTGCTGCAGGCCAAGTTCTTGGCATGCTTATTGCAACGTTCGCCTTTGCACAATTCGTATTTTCTCCAATTGCTGGGAATCTTTCGGATCAATACGGTCGGAAGAATCTTATTATTTTCGGCCTAGTAGTAACAGGGCTTGCACAAATTGGTTTTGGACTTTCTACAGACGTGTGGATGCTCTTCCTGGCACGCTTTTTAGGTGGCCTCGGTTCAGCATTTATTGCACCTCCTATTATGGCTTTTGTAGCAGATGTTACAACATATGAAGAACGAGGTAAGGGGATGGGAATGCTAGGAGCAGCCATGTCTCTTGGCTTTATGATTGGACCAGGAATCGGTGGCTTTTTATCAAAAGTAAGCTTACATTTCCCATTCTATACGGCTGGATTTGCTGCTATTTTAGCAGCGTTACTATCATTTTTCTTATTACCATCAACAAAACCAAACTCTGCGAAAAAAATACAAAAACAAGACAATCTAGTGAAGCAAATGGCACGTTCCATACATATGCCTTACTTTGTTATGCTTATTATAATGTTAGTATTCTCGTTCGGTATTGCTAATTTCCAAACAACTCTATCGCTGTTTGTTACTGAAAAATTCAATTACACACCCGTGGATATTGCCATTATCTTAGTTGTAGGTGGTGCTTTCGGTGTAGTGGTACAAATGTTTATTATTACACCGCTCTTTAATCGTTTCGGTGAGATGAAAGTGGTATTAGTCAATTTATTTATTGCAGCCGTTTCTATTTTCTTAATTTTATTTGTTTCTGGCTTTGCACTTGTTTTAACTGTAGCGACAATCTTCTCTACTGCCACTACATTAATTCGCCCTGCTGTTAACACGCTCATCTCGAAGCTCGCTGACAATGAGCAAGGGTTTGCGGCTGGTCTTAATAATGCATATATGAGTCTTGGTAATATGATTGGTCCAGCTTTAGCGGGTATCCTATTCGACTGGAATATGAACAGTCCTTACATTTTCGGGGCTATCATTCTAATGGCCTGCTTCTTCCTTGCCCTTATTTGGACAATGAAAAGAGCACCACATCTTATGCAGTCTGATTCGAAATAGTCTGACAAGTCATTGACTATTTGTAGTAGTATGTTACATTTATGTTGTTACGCTGCTCAACAAAAAAATGAAATAATTATTACCACTAGGGGAGTCTTTAAAAGGCTGAGACGTGTATTGTTATATACGGACCCTTTGAACCTGATCTAGTTCACACTAGCGTAGGGAAGTGGCGACGCTTGCTTTTTAATATGTAAATGCAAGGCCGCTTCCTATTGTTTTTCAGGAAGTGGCTTTTTTTCGTGCTAGAGGTCTAAGCGGCGATAACAATTAAATTTAAATATTTTAAAGGAGCGGACATTATGTCAATTCGAAAATTAACCATTATGGCCTTATTAGTGGCAATTGCTGTAGCAGGCTCTGCCTTTGTTTCAATTCCGACAGGCATAGCACGTGCATATCCAGTGCAGCATGCCATTAACGTTATTGGCGCTATTTTTCTTGGACCAGTGCCTACTGTTATGGTCGCCTTTGTTACTGCGATTATTCGTATTTTAACAGGCACAGGTTCATTGTTAGCTATACCTGGTAGTGTCATTGGCGCACTGTGCGCAGCCATTGCTTTTAAATATAGCGGCAAGCAATGGCTAGCAGGTGTTGGTGAAATGTTTGGAACAGGAATCATTGCCTCATTCATTGCAGTACCTTACGCACATTTATTAATGGGAACATCCGTAGCTGCATTATTTTTCATGCCAGCCTTTTTAACATCAAGTACTATTGGTGCCATCTTAGGCGTTGTCGTTGCTAGTAATCTGCGAAAGACCGTATTTGTAACTAACCTTAATACAATGCTTAAATAGCCTGGTTTATAGAAACAAATTAGAGCATTATCGAAACTATTTGAGCTTTTATCGAAACATAATGTCATTTTATCGAAACTTTTTGTGCCTTTATCGAAAAAATTCCTTAACAAAAAAAGAAAAGATGGCACATTGCTAAAAGCGATGCACCATCTTTTTGTGTTTACTATCTTTTTTTCATGCCCTTTAATAGCTGGGCAACATTTGTATCCTCTGCCTGCAGTTGTTTTTCCTCTACAAGCTGTTCGTTTCTCTTCGGCCTTGTTAGGAAGCCCCAACCAAAGCGTCGTATTGTTATATCAATGAAGAACAGTAGCATCCCCGCTAATAAAAGCCAGGTTGTAATATTTTGACGTTCTGCACCTTTTTTCGTAAATTCACGGAATACTTCCTCCGGCTCTTTCAAAACGGAGCCGCCTGTTTGTTTTGTCAGCTCTTCTGTTAGCTTGTCATTCACTGGACGTAACTCATATTCGGCACTATACGGAACACTTAAGCCTGCCTGGTAAATAGCTTCGTCTTCATCTGCAATGCGGAAGAAGATCAGTCCTGGTTCTGCCTGTACAACCGCTCGAACTTGTGACGCTGAAATGGTTTCAAGTTGTGTTTCAAGTTCTTCACCAGATTCGTTAACAGCTACAATATCTAAAAACGCTACTTCATTTGTTGGATCAGTTATCATAAATGAACCGTCTGACTCTAGACGTACATCATAGGCTACATCATTATAGCTCGGTAGCATCTGTGAAATAAGCGTTTGCCAAAACGTACCCCAGTCTTGCCATCTTGCCCAGTCTCCTGTCCATTTTCCTGTCGAATCAGTAGTGAAAGCGAATGTCTTGCCAAGGCCATATTGCCACTGCGCTAGCACGGGATCCTCCTTCTCACTTTCAGCGATCACAGAAGCCCCCTGCTTTGCTGTCGTACCGATATAAGCATTCATTTGAGGTACACCATTTGCAAATAACGTGTTCCATCCAGATGCATTATAGATAGTTGGATAAAATGGGCTATCCTCTATATATGTGCGTGAAATCATTGCCGTTTCACGAGATAAAATCGAAGGGATGGTCTGCTCATCAACAACGTCGTAGAATCGTCCACTGCCCATTTCACTAAGTGCTTCAAGTAAATTGGCATCTGCATCTTGTCCAATGGCTACAGTAGACAATGTCACGCCATTGTCTTTTCCTTCAGCGATTAAATCTTCGTAATTCCCTGGCTGTGACTGTCCATCCGTTAATAGAATAATATGCTTACGCTGTAGCTTTAAATCAGCTAGGTTTTCATAAGCTTTTGCAAGTGAACCATAGATTTCTGTTCCTCCACCTGGTGTTACAGATAAAATGGTGTCTACAGCTTCTTCCTTATTGCCAAGCGGTCCAGTTTCGATAATTTCCCAAGGTCGATCATCGAAAGCAATAAAGCCGAGTGTATCTTCTTCTCTTAACATTTCAACTGAACGAGCAGCCGCCTCCTTAGCGAGCTCTAGCTTCGCTCCAGACATACTGCCAGAACGGTCAAGCACGATAACAAGTCCTAATGATGGTAATTGTTCCTTACCTTTAATCTCCATTTCAACTGGTAGTAACGTTTCGATTGGTGTTTTAAAATAGCCACCCAAGCCAAAACTATTTTCGCCACCGACCATTGTAAAGCCGACACCGAAGTTTTTCACTGCCTGTTCAATTACATTCATTTTTGCCTCGCCTACTAAATGCCCTGGCACATTATCAAAAATAATAGCATTGTATTGTAAATAACTTGAAAGTTCATTTGGTAAACTTTCAGCACCCACAACATCATAGGAAATGGATTGGCTACCAAGTGATGCAGCGATAGGTGATGCTGTGTCATAGCCGTTAACGATTAATAAATGTGGTTCACTTTGCACCATCGTAACACTTGTTAGTTTATTATTTTCAAAAATGGCATCTTGTTCAACTTGCATGAGTGCCTCATATTTTACAAGTCCCTCTGCTGTTGCTGTATGTTTATACGTAAATACATTTGAACCTTGTGCAAGCTCCACTGCCTCACGATGAATGAGTTTATCATTTTCATATAATAATAATTCCCCTTGTCCTGCCGCAGTTGCTTGAATTTCAGTCACCAACTGCTGCTGCTCCCCTATATAAGCCACTTGTGGGGTTACAAAGCTTTTAAGTGATACATCGTTAGCAACAGGTTGGCTAAACGGTACTACATCAACACTAATGTTTGAACCTTTAAACTTTGAAGCAAAATCTAAGGCATCTCCCTTTGTTTCATTGCCATCCGTTAACAATACTAGGCGTGTTGCTTTTTTTGGATCTACGATACCTGAAGCGAGCTGTAGGCTTTGCTCAATATTCGTTTGATCTGTTGACTTTATGGCTGTAAATTTTGGTACTTCCTTTAATGAATTTGATAAAATGGCTTCCGTTTGCAGTGTCGATGAAAAAGAATAAATCCCTGCAAGCTGTTTATCCTTTTTCGACTGTAAACTTTCCTCTATAAAATGAGCCATCTCATCCTCTGTACCATTCATGGAAGCAGAACGGTCAACTAAATATATTATTTGTTCTTCCTTTACAGGTAATAAAATATAAGGCCCTGCAAGTGCGAAAACCAAGCAGCAAATTGCTACAATGCGTATACCTAGTACCACGATATGGCTCTTTTTTAGTCGCTGACGTTCACGCCAATAGGTCCAACCAAAATACGCAAATAAGGGAAGTAACAGCAACAATGCTAATGGCATATCAATTCGTAAATCCACGACGTCGTTGCACCTCCCACTCTGAAACAAGTAATACTAAAATAATGAGGATGAGCCAAGGCACGAACGAAGTTTTCGCTATTTCTTCTTTACCATTGTCCTGAAGCTCTCCCAATGTATAACTTGTCCCTTTTTCAATGACACGCTCTTGAGCTTGAAGCTGTACAATAAAGTGCTTTTCTTCATTGTTTGAACGTGCTGTATAGATCCCTGGCTTCATTGGAGCTGTTAATAAACCATTCATAACAGACGATAAAAACTGATCATCTTGGGAATATACACTCCATTCACCCTGTGCTAAAGCCACAGCACGTTGCTCATTTGGTGTAAAAATACCGAGTGAACCAATTGATTGTGAAAGCTGTTGTTCAACACTCCATAAAAATAACGGAAATGAAGGATAAAGTGGCCAATCTGTATCTGCAATATCAGCTAATACTACAATATCTCCTTCAGGTGAACGCTGTATAAATGGCTGATCTCCAACCGATGCAATCGTTTTATAGCCATCGAAACCAGGATATACAACACTGATGTATATATCCTTTAGCTCGCTAAAGGCAAATAACGAATCACTTGTTGTTGTTACTTTCCCAGAAGCTTCAAGCTTTTCAGCATCATCACGTCCAAATAATATAATCGGCTTGTCCATCTTTTCGAGTAGCGCCGTTTGATTTGTTACAGCAGTGGCATCTCGATTATCAGCTACTTGTAAAGACGGAACAATTTTCACACCACTATTAATCGTCTGCAAACCTTTTTGAATGAGTTGATGCATGCCTTGATCGACAACTAGTTTTGAAGAAGCTGTCTGTAGCAACACTGTTTGCGAATTATCAACAGCAAAATCATCATTTGCATCTATCTTAGCAGTCAATGAATCTTCTAATGGTAAATCTTTAAATGTTTTCGTCACTGCTTCATTCGGTGGTAATGTGACACCCTCTGTAGTAATCTCATTCCCCTTCCCATTTTGTAGAGAAAGTGTTACTTTTTGCTCTCGGTCAGTATCATTTTGCAATTGTACAAGCGCCATCGTAGATTGACCATCTGTAGTAGCAGCAAAGCGTGTTATGGAAATATTCATTAAATCCTTAGCCGCGCCTTTGACAAACCACTTCACTGTATCCTTTTCCATTGGTAAAAGCTTTTTATCAAGAGTATCTGTAAAGACATAAATAGATGTTGGTGTATCTCCGACAAAAGCCTGTGCCACATCAAGAGCCTTATTCATTTGAGCTGTTTCATATGTTACTTGTAACTCTTGAATGGCCTTCTCAATATCTTTTGTATTCGTTTCCTGCTGTAATATCGCTTTTGGTATATTACCTGTTGTAATAAGCGTCACTGGCCTTCCGTCAAGCTGATGAACCAATGACAGCATTTCCACTTTATGTGTGTCAAACGTTGACTGCTCTTTCCCTGCTAACATCGTAGCGGATGTATCCACAATGAAAATCGTTTGTGCACCAACAATTGTTGGTTTTTTAACATAAGGATTCATTAATGCAAGTACAAGTAAAAGAAGTGCTAATAGTTGCAAATAAAGCAGTGCATTTTTTTGTAAATGCTTTAAGTACGGTGATACACGTGTTTCCTGCATAATTTCTGACCAAAAAAGTGTCGAGGACACGGTTTGATCGGTATATTTTTTCCGAAAGAAATAATATAGAAGGACAATGACCGGGATGATGGCCGTCCAGCTAAAAAGTAATTGACTAAAGCCCAATACGGCTCACCTCACCTGATCCAGTATGCTTTTAATAGTTGCTGAAAGATGGCATGCTGTAAACCATCCTCCACTTTAAGCTGTAATTTTCGAACGCCAAAGCGTCTACAAATTGCTTCCAATTCCTCTTCGTGTAATAAACGTCGAGCTGTATACGTGTCTAGTACTTTGGAAGACATTGTAACATTCACATCTTTACCAGTTTCACGATCCAAAAGGCGAACATCACCCGTATAATTTGGTGCTAATTCCTCTTGGGTTACTATTTGCAATATGCGTACATCCCCTGCATAACGTGGTAACCTTTTTAAAAGCTGTTCCCACTCTTCGATTGGCTCTAGCCCATCTGTAACAATAAATAACACTGTACTATCCTTTGGTAATGCTTTTAAAGCTCCCTGTGCAAAGCTACCCGTATAATCCGCTTGCTCTATCTCTGTTACGATTTGTAAAAAAGCACGTCGATACATAGCTCCTTTACGGCGAAATGGTGGTTTCATCTCATCTTGTACAAAAGAAAATGATAACCGATCATCTCGTCCAAGCACCATTAAACCAAGGGAAGCAACAATTTGACGAGCAAATGTCCATTTGGCGTCATCACCCATGGATTTAGTGGCATCTAACAAAATGTGTACACGCATCTCTTGTTCATCTAAAAATCTTTTTATAAAGTATTTATCTGTTCTTGCAAAGACGTTCCAATCGACCTGACGTACATCATCACCTAAATGATATTCACGAAAATCCGAAAAATCGAGGGATGCTCCGAAGCGCTGCGAACGGTGCGAGCCCTTATGCTGCCCACGTAATTTGGAGGCCGTCGCCACTTGGAAGCGACTAATTTTCGCTAACCAATCCTCGGGCAATAATAATTTTTGCGTCACCTGCTAACACCTTGCTGTACCTTTTCTAAAATTACATCAATGACATCATCTGCTGTTTTACCTGAAGCCTCCCCTTCATAATTCAGCAACATACGATGACGTAATACTGGCTTTGCAACAGATTTTATGTCTGCCACGGAAACGTGGAAACGCCCATTCATAAGCGCTCTTGCTTTCGCTAACTTTATTAAGCTCTGTAAACCACGGGGACCACTTCCATACATGGCATATTGCTTGACCTCATCAATTGCATCGGCTCTATCAGGATGTGTAGCCACAACTAGGTCCGTCGCGAATTCAAGCATTTCATCAGCGACAAGTATTTCCTTTACCATTTGCTGTGCTTCAATCAGTGTGTCCGTATTCATGATCTTTTGTAAATTAATTTCCTTGGCGCCTGTTGTACGCTTCATAATTTCCATTAGCTCACTTTTCTCCGGATACGGTACTAGAATTTTACATAGGAAACGGTCCATTTGTGCCTCTGGTAAAGGATATGTTCCCTCCATCTCAATCGGGTTCTGTGTTGCTAATACGAAAAATGGTCTAGCCATCTTCTTTGTATCTCCCAAAATCGTGACTGTTTTTTCCCCCATCGCTTCCAGCAAGGCACTTTGTGTTTTGGGTGTTGCACGGTTAATTTCATCTGCTAGTACCATCTGACTAAAAATCGGACCTGGTTGGAACGTAAACTGCTGCTTGCCATCAGGTGTACGTTCAATCATACTTGTTCCCGTTATATCTGCTGGCATTAAATCCGGTGTAAATTGAATTCGTGAAAATGATAGATCAAGTACTTCAGAAATTGTACGGATTAACATCGTTTTCCCTAAACCTGGAAGTCCCTCTAATAAAGCGTGCCCATCAGCGAGGACAGCATATAATGTATAATCAATTGCTTCCTCTTGCCCAACGATGAAACGATGTATTTCTTCCTTTACTAGCTGTAATTTCGTACTCATTTCAACATACTGTTGCTCTGTAAATGCCATTCCTTTTCCTCCTACTGCGACTCAATTGACGTGAAATAAGATTGCACGACATTTTGTAAATCTTTCGGTAATTGTAAACGCTCTGAGCTTTCTAAATAGCTATCTTTATAGGAGCCAATAACTTCCTCATACGGGCGGATTGACCCCTTTGTAATAGGGCCATTTCCTTGTTGTTCTGAAACATGCGAGCCATCTCCTAATGCTCCGCCATCAACTGACGCCTGGCTAGAACCACCAATTCTATTCGGTGTAGTTAATAAATCGCGACTGCCCTGTCCTTTACCTGCACCACTACCTGAACCTGTGCCATTCCCTTGTCCTTGTCCTTGTCCTTGTCCTTGTCCCTGTCCTTGCCCTTGACCGTTTCCATTTCCTTGCCCTTGTTGATTGTTCTGTTTTGAACCCTGTCCCTGACCATTGTTATTCGACTGTTGAGAACTTTTTTGGGAATTATTTTGATTCTGTTGTCCTGCTTGGCCCTGCTGATTGCTTGACTGTGGACTCCCCGTCGAATTTTGATTTGAATTAGCATTATTTTGTTGATTGCTATTTGTATTATTGGCACTCGCAATAGCATTTTGTAGTGTGTTACTTGCGGGTTTCCCAAGCTGACTCATAGCTGTCTGGGTAGCATTTGCATTTTGTGTTAGCTCTTGTTGCATTTGAGCAAGCTCCTTCAGCTGCTCAACTTCTTCCTTCGATAAGCCTTGGCCTTCAGCAGCACCATCCTTACTCGCTGTTTGCTTATCTTTCAATTGCTGCTCCTTTAAGGCAAGCTCTTTTTGTTTTTTCATGACTTCACGCAATGCCTCTTCAGCTGTTTCTGTCTCTTTTAACGTATTTTGTAATTCTTTTAGCTGCTCTTTCACTTCTTTTGTTTCTGCTTTTTTCTCTAGTTTTGCAACTTCCTTCTTTACATCCTCTATAACGGCCTTTTCTTTCTCCGCCTCAATGGCTTCAATTTGAGTCGCAGCTGGGAACATATAAAGAATTGCCAGCACAACAGCTGTCACAAATAATCCAATAAATGCTTTAGGACGGAACAAAATTTTCTTTCTAGCTTTAAAATTAGTAAACGCCTTTTCGACGCTTTGTATCGCTTTAGTGAGTAAAGATTGCACAAGCGGGTCCTTATCGTCCTCAAACGATAGGGCTGTCACGAGTTCATTATGAGAAAAATAATCATCCAATATATGCAATGCTTCCTTTATTTTCACACGCTTCCACCACATAAACAGTACGGTGGCTAGTATAACAACGATAAAGACAGCAAGAGCTGTTTGGCGATAATAAGGCCATACGAATAATCTTGAGACGAGAACAAGAGAAGCACTCGAAAGCGATGCCAAAAACAAGCCGTACTGTGCAATAGGAATGCTTCTTTCTACTGTCAAACTCGTCTTTGCACGTTGAATATATTTTCGTAATTGCTTACGGCGCTCCATAAGATATCCTCCTCATCGGTTACTTTTCATATTGGCACGTAATTTTTTAATCGCAATTGTTAAACAAAAAACAATAATCAATGAATACGCTATTAAATAGGTAATCCAAACAGGTAATTTCACACCTGAAAGTTCTCTTAGCGCATCTCCCATTTCTGGTGAAATAAGTGTTAACATCAATGCACCTGGGTTAATAGAGGCCCAGAAGTAAGTCATGTAGGAAGTGTTAGTACCAATGGCATTCCCCATTTGATGGAAAGCCATTGTTAAAAAGAAGAAAAATGCCGTAATCCCACCTAAAAAGATGATTGAACCATATGTTGCAATCATGGCAACGATTGTTTTTTTTGTAATAGTTGAAAACATTACCCCAATACTACCTATTGCAACTACTGTTACTAAGTAAAATAAAAATATTGAAATTAGCTGAGATGGTGATACCCCACCAAATAAAAATACTAAACTATATAATGGTAGCCCTGCGATTAGCATTAATACTAAAAATGCTACTGAAGACAATAGCTTTCCAATAACAATTTGCGTAGAGCTTTGTGTCGTTGTTAGCAAAATATTTAAGGTTTGCTTTTCCCGTTCACTACTAATTGCCCCAGCAGTTAAGCTAGGTGTAATGAAAAGAACAAGAGCCATTTGCAGTATAGTTAATACCGTAAACATCATAAAGCTTGTATCTGGTCTAAAAAAACCTTTACCTGTGAATCCAGTTGTTAATAAAAGGAATCCCGCTATAAAAATGCAAAGTACCGCTAAATAAAACATCAAGCCTGAAAAGCTTTTAAAAGATCGGAAACGTAACTTCAATTCTTTTACGAATACCGGATTATTAAATCGTTCCATCATTGATTGTCCGCTCCCTTCGTAATAGCCATAAAGACATCCTCTAAATCTTTCTCCTCTTCACTTAATGCATAAATAGGTAAATTTGCTAGCATCGCTTTTTTCAAGAGTGCTACTTGATTAGCATCCGTTCCACGATAGTTAAAGGCAATTTCTAGACGGTTATCTATCACATCTATCGAGGAGATTAAAGGATCCTCCTCTAAAAATGCACGTACCTCATTTACTTGGTCTGTAACCTTTATAACAATTCTCTTCTCACCTTGCAGCTGTGCCTGGATGGAAGTGACATTACCATGAGCAATCAGCTTTCCATTGTCAATAACGCCAATTTCATCACACATTTCCGCAAGCTCTGGTAGAATATGCGAGGAGATTAATATTGTTTTACCCATTGATTTTAAATTTCGTAAAATATCTCGCATTTCTACACGTGCACGTGGATCTAAACCTGAGGCAGGCTCATCCAATATTAATACCTTTGGATCATGGATAAGAGCACGTGCTAAACATAGACGCTGCTTCATCCCACGTGACAGTAAGTCTACATATTCATAACGTTTACTTGTTAAATTCACAAGCTCAAGTAGCTGTGGAATAAGTACTTTTCGCTCGGCTGCCCCAATGCCGTAGCTTGCACCATAAAAATCGAGATACTCATCTACTTTTAGCTGATCATACACGCCAAAGAAATCTGGCATATAACCAATTTGTTTTCGAACTTCCTTTGGTTCCTTAATCACACTTTTTCCATTAATCAGGGCATCACCAGAAGTTGGAGACAGCAGGGTTGCTAAAATCGAAAATGTTGTCGATTTACCAGCCCCATTTGCACCTACAAAGCCAAATACAACCCCTTCCTCCAACGATAGATTTAAATGATCTAGTGCTGTAAAAGAGCCATATTTTTTCGTTAAATCACGAATTTCAATCATTATTTCGCCACTCCTTTCAGCTCTACTTCTGGTAATTTTGTTTGCTCACCTGTTTGATCTGGTCCGAATTTTACCTCAATCAGCAATTCACTATCTTCATTGAAGTATTTTGTAATGTGATCTGTAAACACCTGTTTCGTATCTACCAACGGCTCATAATTTTTCGTTTCATTATTCCAAATCGATAGCTGCATACGGTTAACATCTTTATTTGAAACTGTCAGTTCGTTTAATGTTTGAACTGAACTCATAAAATTATCTGGCATCGCAATGGATACTTCATATAAACCATCAGACAACTGCCATTTATTTAACTGCTCATCCATTTTTTCATAATACGAATTAGTAGATTGTGGGTTTACAGAATACGTAAAGTTGTTGCGCTTCATCGTAAATGGACCTGATAGCTCTACTTTTCCGTCAAATGGCTGAATAAAATATGAAATTGGTGACATATTAGCACTTGTTTCGAGCTCCACCCCAACGATTGCCTGATCTGCCCAAGCTGTAATGACAGGTTTCTTTTCATTTTCTACAAGTGGTATTGCCAATGATTTCATACGCTCGATGCGTAGAGGATTCACTTCTTCCTTCTTTGTTGGATAATTATAATTGTAAGAAGTAAATGTAGATGGCTTTTGAAGAACAGTTGTTGTTAGCTCATTGTCCACTTTAAGTGTTCCGTTCGCTTCAATGTCGCCCAGTTTAACTTCCTTAATGCCAGAGATTAACGTAACATCCTTTAGTGCAAACGGGAAATTGTTCTTAATTGTCCCAGTTAACTTTTCATTTTTTAAGGTAATATCGATATCCATCTTGCCAATATTTTGTGCCGCTGATTTACCCGCAAAGGACTGAACAGACCAATAGCTTAAATTCCGTAATGTTAACGTAGATCCATTTGCATTTTCTTTAATATAGGATGTTTCATGTAAATTCCCCGTTGTCCCTGAGAAATTATTGTAATTTCTTAGCCCAAACGCACTTGTATCCTTATCTACGTTCACTACAAAATCACCGCTACGATTTGTTAAAATGGATTCTACATAATAACCATTTAAACTACTATCCTCATTTACTTTATAAAATGCTGATTGCTGAACTTGCGGTTGAACAATTCGATCTTTAGCACCAATAATAAATAGAGCAATAGATAACACAACTGATATTGCAGGGATTATCCACCATGCATGCTCTCGCTTGTCTATTTTCTTTAAGACGAAATATAAAACAGGTCCAATAATTAAAATATATAAAATAATAACAATTAATATATAACTAACAGATACCTCAAACGAAGGGAATAGTTCATTCACATCACGAAGATCATAAGAAACTTGATTTATTGTTGACTGACCACGCATCATCATTCCCTGTTGTGAAATGCCTTGAATATTCACCGTTTTTGCCATTAATGCTGCATAGCCTTCCATGGATGCCAGCGGTTGATCTCCTAATGAAAAGGTTGTTTGAATAATTTCCCCACTACCAACCTTTTTCTTAGAAGCTAGAATAGTATTATTATCTGTCAATACAGGTATACTTCCTTGATTTTCAGTTGCTGCATAAACCGAAATAGGTTGTGAGAAAATGCCTCCACCTGATAATTTGGATAAGCTATCTGCAGAGATACTTATCATTTGCTGTGATAATGTAAGCGGTAAGTCCTCTTTAAAAATGCCAGCTGTAGCATTTATTTGATCGGCAGCTCCCACTAATAATGTACCGCCATCCTGTACCCATTTTGATAAAGCCTGTTGCTGTTTTTGCGATAAATCAGCAATGGCAATTTCATCAATGACAATGATATTCGCCATCGCAAAGCCTTGCGCTTCTTCAGGCAATGTATATTCTTTTATTTGCTTTAAATTAAAAACCTCAACGTTGTTTTGAGCAGCAAATTGAGAAAGACGTAAAAATGCAGATAGGCGATCACTTTTATCTGTTAGCGTATAGATAAATACCGATGCAGGATCTAAAAAGTTACCTTGTAGGCGCTTTGTTCCTTTATAATCAACCTTTTTCCCCTTTTCAATGCTTCCTTCATAAAATGCAAATAAGTCCGCATCCGAATAACTATAGTCAGCTAAACCATCTAGATAGAAATCAAATGTTTTTTCTTCACCTGCCGCTATATCTATTGGAAGCACTAGTGCTGAAGCAGCCTGATAGGAACCTGAAGCATTGATGGCCATATCTCCAGAAAAATCAGCACCATTATTTTTCACTGTTACATGAAGTGGCACAAGTGATTCATATTTAGCTTTACCCGAAACCCCTACCTTAGCTTGAACCTCTAACGTAGCAGCCGCTTTTGCTTGCTCCATGGGTAAAATAAAGCTAATAACAAGCATGAATAATAGTATGAGTGCCGTTATATTTGTTTTTTTCAAAACTTCAACCCCTTTTTATATAAATAGATGATCAAATAATTATACGTTTAAAATTGCATTAAGTTCCATTTCTTACGACATCTTCATGAATATTCATAAACTCTTAAGATTTAGGATATAGGAGGCTAACAAATCACTTATGCCTCGGCATAAGTGCATCTGGAATCGGCTTTGTGCTTGCACAAAGCACTCCTTCCCGATTTCGTGACATCCGCCGGAGGCTCTAACTTCTTTCAGCGGGTGTCCAAACATCTGCTGAAAGAAGTTAAAAAGGCAGCCTCAAAAATGAACTAGTGTTCATCTGAGACTGCCTCTCTCTTATTTTAATTTTGAGTAATCAAACAAACATCGTGCATGGTCTTGTATCACTTCTACAAAAGCCTCTACTTGTCGTAATTCAAATGAGGATTCATAGCCTATGAGCCAAGTATCGCGTGTTAAACCAAAATCTTTTTCATTGTTATTAAGCGCGATTTTATTTATACCATCATGATCATTTAACGTTATTGAAGGTAAAATGGCATAGCCGATTCCATTCAGCACCATTTGCTTACAAATTTCAATTTGATCAACTAAGATTTGTTTTCTCGGATTTGAAGCGAAATGCTGCTGCCACCATTGTTGAATCTCCAAATAATAATTAGAGTCACTTTTGAATTGAATAAAAGGTCGCTCTGTCATCAGCACATCTTCAATCGTTTTTAGCTCTTTATCTACTAAATAAAGGGTATCACGAAAAAGGTGAATCTTTTCCCCCTTCCAATCAACCTGCCCCCGTACAATGCCTACATGAGCCTCGCCCTCATATAGAGCTTTTACAATTTCTGAGCTCCAGCCGGTCATAAGTGAGATTTTTGCCTCAGGATATTTTGAAACAAATTCCTTTACTATTTTCGGAAGCCAGTTTTGCCCGACAATTGATGCACAGGCAATTTTCAATGTCCCGTTTACTTTTGTCGTTAAGGATTGGATTGTTTCAAAAATCTCTTCTTTTTTGCTCAGCATTTCAGTTGCATAGGTAATAACAAGCTCTCCTGCAGGTGTTGCAGTAAGTCCTTTTTGCGAACGAATAAATAACTGTGCGCCCCAGTCTTTTTCAATAGTTTGCAACCTTTGAGAAAGTGCTGGTTGGGATAGAAATAAACGTTCTGCTGCTTTTCGCATATTGCGTTCCTCTGCTAGCACTTTTAATATTTCAGCTTCCGTTGCCATCAATCAGTAAACCTCCGATACAAGCAAAGAGGGCCTCATGATTTTCATCTGAGCCCCCTTTTAAACTACTACTCTTTTTGATAAATATATTTTTTCAATTGCTTTAAAATAACACGTCTCGTTAAAATCCCTGCGAACGTTCCTTCTTCGTCCACAACACATAAAAAGGCGTGATTAATAACTAAATCGAGAGCTCTCTGGAAAGTATCCGTCAACTTTAATACAGCGATGTTTTTATCCATTATTGTATCCACTTTTATATCGGGTAGCTTTTCATATTCAATATGTTCAAGTCCTAGAATGGATTCAGTAATCATTTTCATGCTAAGTAAACCTTGAAGTCGATATTTCAAATCTAAAACAGGTATCGACGAATACCCTGTACGTGTAAGTACAAGGAGTGCGTGTTCAGCACTATTCCCACTTTGTACATGCGCAACCTTTTCAGATGAAATAATAAAATCACTAATTGGCATTGCTAATAAGTCTTTGCTGTTAGTTGAAATCATGAACTTCTTCTCCTTTTCTGTCCTCGCTTTGCAGAACAGGATGCTTCCCTTTTATCATATCATAACTTTTCCTTTTATGACCATGACAAGGTCGAGAAGAGTTTTTTACTAACAACGAATTATTTAAGCATTTTGAACAAAACTAAATATTAGAACTGCCCAACCACTAGCGTACTTTTTCCTCAACTATCAAGGAATTAAGGATCTTCATTCAGCCATATTTATTGCTCAAAATATGAGCTGAATGAAGAAAAAATAATTTTTTAATACCCTGCTTTACTCCAGTAATAAAAAATCATTATCCCTAAAAAAAGTAAAAAAATGATATATACCCATACAATAGGGTTTAACATTGTTGCATACTCTTCAACCGTTTCTGAAATCGGTGTATCGTTCTCTGACTTCCGTTCAGAGGTCATTCTGGCAATTTTCAGCGTTGACACGAACGAAATAACCGAAATGATCGTAATGGCAATAAGAGCCGGTATTAACCACATACCCATAAGCAAAACTCCTTTCTTTGCCCTTAGTATGCGTCAACCCGGCTCTTCATTATGCAAACATTTTATCCCGCTTTAACGGGCAGTACCAAAAAGCCTAACTGCCCGTAAAAGCCCGATTGGTGAGGGGCAATAGGATGTTGGTCACACAAGCGTTTTCACAGGATGTGAAGGTTTTAGCTTGTGTTCCCCTATCAGTGGGGATAAAAAACCCCACTGATTAAGTTTCACTTTATCCCGCTTTAACGGGCAGTAATTGATTTGTTCCAAAAGGAAAGAAATTAGGCAGGAGATCAACTGCCCGTAAAAGCCCGATTGGTGAGGGGCAATAGGATGTTGGTCACACAAGCGTTTTCACAGGATGTGAAGGTTTTAGCTTGTGTTCCCCTATCAGTGGGGAAAAAAAACCCCCACTGATTAAGTTTCACTTTATTTAGAATGGATACTGATTTAACCATTGCCCACCATCAAGTGTCACACATTCACCGTTCATATAACTTGCTTTATTAGACATCATAAATGTTGCTAAATCAGCAATCTCTTCAGGAGTACCAGTACGGCCTAACGGAACAGAATCTAGTGTACGAGCAGCAGCAGCTTCCGATTCCCAGAGCTTGTCGGCACCACCTGTACGCTCAATTGGACCTGGCGCAATGGCATTTACTCGAATCCCATACTGTTTCCCCCATTCCACAGCTAACGTTCTTGTTAATGATAGTACTCCTGCTTTAGCTGCTGCTGAATGAATAACACCGGCTCCTGCATTCCATGCATAAGTTGCGACCATATTAAGAATGGATCCTTTAATATTATTTTGAATCCAATACTTACCGACTGCTGAAGAACAGAAGAATGTCCCATTTAATACAATATCGACAACTGCCTTCCAGCCATTTGGTGATAGATCCTCAGCACGTACTATAAAATTGCCAGCAGCATTATTGACAAGTCCATCAACTTGTCCAAATTTTTCAACGGCGAAAGCTAGCATCGCATCTGCATGTTCTGGTACTCGAACGTCCATTTGAAAAGTTTCAATCGTATTTCCAGCCTCTAAAATAAAGGCCTTTGCCTCTGCTAATCGTTCTTCGTTACGACCTGTAATAACAACATTCGCTCCTTCAGCAACGAATTGCTTTGCCATATAAAGCCCCATTCCATTTGATCCACCAGTAATAATAATTGTTTTCCCCTGCAACATACAATTTCCCCCTTCGCAAAATGAATGATGATTCACTAAAAATATTACTATATTTTCTCGTATATGTCATATTAATTCTACAAAACGATAGAAATGATTGAAGTTGAATGGTCCTACTAGCAGAGATTCGTATGTTACGGGGTATTTGCTTCAGTTTCGGGGTATTTTTCCTGTCGCGCGGGTATTCGCTTCTCTTTCGCGGGTATTTCCCTGGCGTGCGCGGGTATTCGCTTCTCTTTCGCGGGTATTTCCCTGGCGTACGCGGGTATTCGCTTCTCTTTCGCGGGTATAGTTAGAATCCATTAAGAACTTGCTTCCTGATCACTTGCTCTCGTAGCCTCTTTTGATATGTTGATATTCCAAAAAACGATGGTAGTGCTGTCTCTTACACCATTACGTCTGATGTTCTTTAACATGGACTCAATGCTTTCATTATCTTTAGAATTTAAAAAGGAATTATAAATATTAACAGGGTTAGAATAGGGTTCATTTGGACATTCAATTAAACCATCTGTAGTTAATAAAAGACGATTTTCTCCTTTTCTTAATTCCTTTATTCCAATACTATAACAAGGAACATCCTGTTCAAACGTATTAACCTGCCCTATCCATTCGTAAAATTGTCTTTGATTAATTTGAAATTGACCTAGTGCAGCCAGCTCTTGGTGAAATAAAAATAGAACACAGTCCCCAACAGAAAACCACCACACATACTTTTCCTTTCTAACGACAATTAAGCACGCTGTTTCTCCTGTAATATTTCTGCAAACAGTTAAAAACTTTTCAGATTGAAATATACTTAAGATCTTTTCTTCTATGCTTTTAAACGTTTTCTGGTTCGCCGGTAAAGATAATAAATGTTTGATTTCATTCTTATGACTAATAAATTGTTCTATGATGATTTCTGCACTCTCAGATGTATTATGAGCATCGAGTAAAATAGCAAATTCCCAATCTTCTTTTTTATCTAACCATATCAAACATCCATCTTCATTCTTATATTGTCCTGCATCGGAGTTACCACCATATCGCCCAACAATAACATGCTCGATTTGATAAAGATTTGGTTGATCAATGAAATTTTCTTGGCTACCTATCCAGCTAAAGTCTTCAATAAGTTTACTCATATGCATTATTCTCAATATATGTTTTTATTCGAGTACAAAGTTTAACAACTTCTTTATTGTCACCCATTGGTGCCTCTTCCCAATCATAAACAGCACTTGGTCCCCAGTACTGCTTCGGCGTATTGGGATAACGAGGAACTAGATGCATATGCAAATGCGGTACTGAATTTCCAGAAACAAATGAATAGATATGCTCTGCCTTTTCACATTCCATTATTGCCTTGCTAACCCTTGCCATAATAACCCCAAATGATTTTGCCTCTTCTACTGTCATATCCCCAAGTGTAGGTGCATGTCTTTTTAAATCAATCATAATATGACCTAAATAATTTGGAGCACCATTGTTATCAATATGTCCAACATAAACATATTCGTCTTCATAAATCATGACCCCTGAAGTTTGAATGTTGCCTGCGTGTTTATTACAAATAAAACAATCATCCATGAAAATCCCCCACTTTGTATATATTTTCTAAATTAATATAGATATATAATAATTAGAATACCCACCATTATTTTACATAGTATTAAAAATGGAGTTACAAAACGTTTATGCTTTGTAACCCCAGTAATTTTGCCATTTTTTTAAATCCTAGAACTCATAATGATAAGCTATTTTATAAAGCTCCATTAGCTCTTCATGTGTTGGCACCTTAGGATTATTTCCAGGGCTACCGCTGGCAATCGCATCCGTTGCCATTTTTGGAATGGCTGCGTAAAATGCTTCTTCATCAATTCCCCATTGCTTTAAATTACCTATATTCATCCCCTTACACATGTCCTTAATAGAAATAATAGCTAAATCGGCAAGCTCTTCTTGAGATAAAAAGGATTCATCCTTTTTAAAGAATTGTCCAATATCTGCGAGTCTGTCGATACAAGCATCTTTTGAATATTCTAATACCGCTGGCAAGAGCATGGCATTCGAAATCCCATGTGGCACATGGAATAAGGCTCCTATTGGACGAGACATGCCATGTACTAAAGCAACAGATGCATTTGAGAATGCAAGACCTGCTTGCATGGAACCTAGAGACATCGCCTCACGAGCATCAATATCGTTGCCTTGTTCATAAACCTTTAAAATATTATGAACGATTAAATCCATGGCAGATAATGCAAGTACATTCGAGTAAGGATGTGCTAAACGTGATAAATAGCTCTCAATAGCATGACTTAATGCATCAATACCTGTTGCTGCAGTGATGGCAGGTGGAGATGTAACCGTTAAGATAGGGTCAACGATAGCTATGTTTGGCATAAATGCAGGCTGCTTAATCATCATTTTTACTTCATTCTTTGTGTTTGTAATTACCGTTGCATCCGTTGCTTCTGAGCCAGTACCAGCGGTTGTCGGAATTGCAATATGAGGAATTGGTGCTTGCTCTGCCACTTTTGCCATTTTCATATAATCACCGATATAACCACCATTCGTTGCAACTACTGCGATGGCTTTTCCAGTGTCGATGCAGCTTCCACCCCCGACGGAAATAATGATATCACAACCCTCAGATTGCAAAACATTGAGGCCTTCTGCTACATACGTATCTATTGGCTCAGTTGTTACACCCAAATATGAAACCGCTTCCAATCCTTGAGCCTTTAACAAAGAACTACATTGATTAACGAAGCCAAGGCTATCCATTATTGGATCACTAATTACGAGAGCCTTAGTTCCCAGTTTTTTTGCATAGACCCCCACTTCTTCAAAAGAATCCCGTCCATAAACGATTGTGCCTGGTGAGTTTACTGTGAAGATTGTTTTTGTTTGAATCATATTTCATCCCCCTTAACTATTGTGCTGTATAACCGCCATCCAAAATAATGGCCTGCCCTGTTAATCCCTTTGCCTGATCACTAAAATCAATTTCGCCTTGGCGTAATTGCGTCCGGATTTTGAATTGTGCCTGCACAATTCATTCCTTTGAAAATCCGTGACATCCGCCGGAGGTTTTATCTTCATTCAGTAGACACCCCTGAAAAAGTAATCAAAATCGCATTCATCTCACCACATATAGAGTTGGGAGTCTTCTGCTGAATGAAGATAAAGTGCAAGTCCCGTAACTTCTGACACATCCAGTAAGCGTTTTTGAGGAACAAGTGGATAAAGTATCTGCTCCAGTACCTCCTCTACTTGAATCCCCCTTGTTTTTGCCAAATCCGTAAATTGATTGCGCACTAAGTCTGTATCGACATACCCTGGACAAATCGCGTTCACTGTTATACCTTCAGTTGCAACCTCCAATGCTGCCACTTTTGTTAAACCAATAACACCATGCTTCGCTGCATTATATCCAGCTTTACCCGCAAAGCCAATAACACCATTGATAGATGATATATTAATAATGCGTCCAAATTTATTTTTCTTCATATGTGGTAATGCATATTTCATTGCTACAAAAGGTGCAACAAGCATCACTTTTTGCATAGATTCAAAGATCTCTGTTGCGAAATCCTCGATGAGAGAAACATGCTGAAACCCTGCATTATTCACTAAGATATCAATTGTCTTGAATTTTTCAACAGTAAAATCAATCGCATCACATATTCCCTGCTCGTCCGTAACATCACAGGTGTATGCAGTTAGCCGCGGATTGTGCTTTGTTGTCTCCGCTAAAAGCTGTTCATTAATATCTGTGATGACCACATTCGCACCCTGCTCAGCAAATGCTATGGCTATGGATAGCCCTATACCGCGGGCTGCTCCAGTAATGAAAACTGTTTTTCCCTTCACGCAATATCCTCCTACATCCTTAAAGTAATAATATGATTACGAGTATCGTACCTATGATTCTTGAAAGCTAGTAAAGTTGTTTATAGTACGCTTATCCCCTAGAAAGAGCTGTATAGAAAAATACAGCTCTTCGATTCTATTAGTCGTTATTACTTGGGAATGCAAATGTAGATTCTGTCGATGCATTGCCTGTCAGCCAACGTTCTGATATTGTTTTTGTTTTTGTATAGAAGCGTGCCTGATCTGGTCCAAACATGTGTCCCTCACCAAAACGAGAACCTTTAAATCCTGCAAAATTATGATAACCAACTGGAATAGGAATTGGGACATTGACACCAACCATGCCTACATCAATTTCTGTTGTAAATTTACGAGCAGCTAGGCCGTCATTCGTAAAGATTGTTACACCATTTCCAAGCTCATGCTTGTTAATAAGTTGGATGGCTTCATCTAAGGAATCAACACGTACAACATTGCGGGCTGGTCCGAATATTTCTTGTTCATAAATTTCCATGCCTGGTTTTACATTATCTAGCAATGTTGGCCCTATAAAGAATCCTTTTGACTCTTTTACAATATCAAGCTCACGACCATCACAAACAACTGTCGCGCCTTCTGATTCCCCTCGATTGATTGCAGCAATAATAGCTTCCTTCGATTGCTGTGAAATGACAGGTCCAAAATCTGTCTCTGGATTTTTATATGAACCTACCTTCAAATTCAAAATTTTTTCCTTCAATATCTCCACTATACGATCCGCTGTGTCTTTGCCAACAGGCATAATCGTTGAAATGGCCATACAACGTTGGGAAGCGGCTCCATATGCTGCACCTATAAATGCGTTTGCTACCTGCTCAAGATCAGCATCCGGCATAACAACCATATTGTTTTTTCCACCACCAAGAGCCGTCACTCGTTTTCCGTATTTGGCGCCTGTTTCATAGATGTATTTGGCAACTGGAGTTGATCCTACAAATGAAATTGCTTGTACGATTGGATTTTCTAAAAGCTCATTGACGGCATCTTTATCACCATTGACCACCGTCCAAATGCCATCAGGCAATCCTGCTTTTTTCCACAACTCACTAACAAATAGAGCTGTCATCGGCACACGTTCAGATGCTTTTAAAATTACTGCATTCCCTACTGCAATGGCCATACTTGTTTGCGCTAAGGGCACCATAATCGGGAAGTTAAATGGCGAAATAGCCGCTACCACACCTAATGGATATTTTGCAGAGTAGGCATTAATCTGACCGCCCACATTGACAGAATACTCACCTTTCATTAAATGAGGTGCACCAATTGCTAAATCAACTGATTCAAGACCACGTGTAATTTCACCTTTTGCATCCTCTATTGTTTTACCACTCTCAGTACAAATAATTTGTAGAAGCTTCTCCATATTTTCAGTAATAAGGTTCCGGAACTTTAACACAACCTCTGCACGCTTAGCTACTGAAGTATCTCTCCATTGTGGAAATGCTGCCTGTGCCTTATCGATAGCCTCTCGTGTTTCTTCTGCGGTTGCAAGTGGAACTTTGGCAATAACCTCACCAGTTGTTGGATTGAACACCGAGCCAAAACGACCACTTTTTCCTTCAACTAATTCCCCATCAATAAAATGTTTTAATGTTTTAACTTCTTGTACTGTTGTCATATATGTCGTCCCCCTTTAAAGTTGTTCTATTTTACATCTTTCTTTTAAGCTAATAAGCTTCTGACATCTCATTTCTCCATATCCCTCTTGAAAAATATCATTGTAAAATCCCACTAATTCCCCCCAATTTGAAGTGGTTCCCCTTCAACTTTTCTATCTGTTGTAAGCCAACTCTACCTTGCGCGATGAATTTTTAATGAACACTAGCCAACTCAAATTTTTTATCGTAACATTAGAAACGAGAAACACTGAACGACCTCGGTCATTGACTACGGTCAATTAAATAATAATCAAATCATTTCCATATCGTCAACCTAAAATTTCGCATTTTCAGAATATTTTTATAAAAATTTATCCCACAACACTTAATCAGGAGGAATAATCATATATGAATTCATTAACTAATCGCCAAATAAAAGCACTAGAAACACGCGATAAATTACTTAAAACTTCCTTAGAATTATTTAATAAACATGGATTTGAGCATATATCTGTTGAACAAATTACTAAAGCATGTAATGTATCGAAGGGCACATTTTACACACATTTCCCATCTAAGTACGATGTTATTTTAGAAAAGTTTAAAGAACTTGATAGTTTTTATAGTACGGTGGAAGAAAATATTGACCGTTCTTTACCAGCAAGTGAAAAAATCCTACTGCTATACAAAGAACAAATGTTGTATCTAACTAATGTCGTGGGAAAGGATTTAATGCGAACAGTATATACTGCAGCGATGACAAATCAAGTGGAACAAGAACATTATTTAATTAGTCCACAACGAAAAATATTTCAAATTATGAACACTTATATTGAGGAAGGCATTCGACAAGGAGAGTTTCGTCAAGATTTACAGGTTTCTCAAATGCAGGCTATTATTCAACGATGTATGCGTGCAAATGTCTATGATTGGTTAATTCATAATGAGGACTTCAATTTAGCTACGGAGATGGCGCAATTTACGACTATCGTATTAGATGGATTAAAAGTTCACAATAAATTGTAGAAGTGCTTCTAAAGAAAGATCTTTTTTCGCTCAGGTTCTTCTATTTTTTG
Organism: Lysinibacillus sp. NPDC097231; assembly: GCF_044761885.1. NCBI lineage: Bacteria > Bacillati > Bacillota > Bacilli > Caryophanales > Bacillaceae > Lysinibacillus > Lysinibacillus sp. NPDC097231. The sequence goes on from NZ_JBIWDH010000011.1 coordinate 31,488, forward strand.
ATCGGATGCAGGCCTTTTTTGCTCGGGTCCCCCTACTTTTGCTCGGCTCAGCTCTATTTCCGCTCAGGGATTTCCATAAATCGCTCAGGTTGACCTCTCTTCCGCTCAAGTCCTCCTAAAATTTGCATAGGTAGTAATCTCTTTCCTGAGCTCTACAAAAAAAGTAGCACTTCAATCAATCCATGAAGTGCTACATTATCATTTAGCTGACAAAATATTTCTCAACAATAGTTTCTACAGGTAACGGTTTGTTATATAAGTAGCCTTGCCCCTTTTGGCATCGATGGCGCTTTAGAAAATCGACCTGTGATGGCTCTTCAATACCTTCAGCAATGACCTCTAACCCCAAATTATGAGACATTGAAATAATAGCCTTGATAATGGCCTCATTTCTTTCATCCTTTGCAATATCAGCAATAAATGATTGATCGATTTTTATAATATCAATCGGATAACGCTTCAAATAGCTTAATGATGAATAGCCTGTGCCAAAATCATCAACGGAAACATAAACACCTAATTGCTTTAATTCAGTTAAAATAGAAAATGTTTCGTGAACATTAGTCATAGAGCTTTCGGTAATTTCCACTTCTAATAATTCAGGCGGAACATTATGTTTTTTCAAGGCATCATGAATCTTTCTAGCAAAGTTTTCTTTTCTAAATTGCTTCGGAGATATGTTAACTGCAATTCGTACTGGACGATACCCCTTCATGTGCCACTCTTTTTGATAGCGACACACTTCATCAATAATCCAATCACCAATCTCAATTATTAAACCTGATGCCTCTGCAATTGGAATAAACTGTGCAGGTGATACAAAGCCAAATTTACGATTATTCCATCGTAATAATGCCTCGAAGCTATTGATGCTATTATTAGTTAAATTCATTTGAGGCTGTAAATGAATACTTAGCTCATTAAATTCAATGGCACGGCGTAAATGTGCTTCCATCAATGCCTCATTTGGGAAAACGGTCGTCATATCTTCTCGATAATAGCGATAGTGTGATCGACCATTCTCTTTTACTGAAAATAATGCTTGATCAGCTTTACGTACAAGTGTCTCTAAATCTTTGCCATCTGCTGGGCTAAGGGAGATACCTATTGACACACTAATAAAGTATTCCTGCCCATCGATCATGAATGGCTCTTTTAAGACGTCTAAAATAGCGTTTGCTGTATGTTCAATTTTATTGATAGTTGCATCTTTTAGAACAAATATAAATTCATCACTGTTATAACGATAAAGTGAGCATTTTGAATAGCAAAGCTCCCGAAGTCTATGACTAAACATTCGCATAAGCTCATCACCCTTACTTTCACCAAGGGATTCATTAAACTTTTTAAAACGATCAATATCCACTAGAATAAGAGCTGTCTGCTTATTTGCATGCTTCTTTTCATTGATATGATGTTGCCAATGCTCTTTAAAAGCTTTTCGATTCCAAGTACCCGTTAATTCATCCACTAACGCTAGGTAATAAAATGCCTCATGATCATTCATAAATGAGTTGGCATCCTTTACAAATACATGTACACCGATAATTTCACCATTGAAGTACGTTGGATGTGTTTTTAAATAAAACGGTTCTTTACTTAGTAATTGACGCTTAAACAAGCATCTGGGCATACCAAATGCTGTCCCCTCAACAGTTTTTGAAAATAATAATTTAAATTCGTTGATATACTTACTCTCTAATAATGAAAAAATATCTAGTCCTATCAGGTTGTGATGTTCGCTGGATAATAGAGAAGTGGCAGCAACGTTTTGATGAATAATACGACCTTGTAAATCAGTTGTTAATACAGGATTTACATGTTGCTCCACAAATTGCAAATACGGTTCCACATTTTTTTGTTTCTCACGTAAAATAACTGCTACAATGGAATTTTCTAAATGTTGGACATGAACTAGAAATGTTTTTAATTTGTGACTCGTACCAATCTCTAGCCTTTGACCCGTATTAAATTCTTGTTGTAATAAATTCGATAATTGCAACCAGCATTGCTCCGTAAAAAAATGTTCTGCATTGGTGGCCTTCACATCCTGTAGCTCAATAAATAACGGTAGATTATCGTTAAAATTAACGACTTCAAATGCTTTTGTATCAACTTTTCTTAAACATACGACTGCATCAAATGGATTAAGTTGTATGACTTGTTGATAGTCTGCAAATTGCGCTACACTCTCTTTATATTTTTTCATTATATCCCTCACTAAGTAGCGTGTTTGCTTTATTCTTCGTCTAGCGTAGGCTTAAGTGCATCCTTTAAGAAAATTTCCTGACTATTAATTGGATTTTCACTACGATCAAACTCTTTGTAATGATATTTGCCATTGGAGTCTTGAATACGAGCTTTTGCTGTATCCCTTAATTGGGTGTTCATAATGTCAATAATACGGGCTTTTGCTTCACTTGCATATACAGGGAATAAAATTTCTACTCGTTTAATCATATTGCGTGTCATCATATCTGCCGAAGATAAATACACTTTGTTTTCCCCATTATGGTGGAACCAATATATACGAGAATGCTCAAGAAAACGGCCAACAATACTTGTCACTGTTATGTTTTCACTAATTCCAGGAATACCTGGTCTAATACAACAAATACCACGAATGATGAGCTCTACTTTTACCCCCACAATGGACGCCTCATACAGCTTCATCATTAAATCTTTATCTGTTAGTGAATTCATTTTTGCTCGAATAAAACCATTACCATGCATCTTATGGCAAGTAATTTCTTCATCGATTAGCATGATAAATTCATCCCGTATATCGAACGGTGCCACGACTAAATGATTAAAGGTTGGCTTCTCTGTATAACCGCTTAAATAATTAAAGAAGTTAGTGGCGTCAATCCCAAACTCTTTATCTGTCGTTATTATGCCCATATCTGTATAGATTTTTGCAGTTGCATCATTATAATTTCCTGTTCCAAGATGTACAAAACGCTCAATTTTTTTATTTCGACGGCTTACAACTAACGTTATTTTAGAATGTGTTTTTAGATTATTCATACCGTAAATGACAAGGCAGCCAGCTTGCTCTAGTTGCTTTGCCCAGTGCACATTATTTTCCTCATCAAAGCGTGCCTTCAATTCAACTAAAACCGTTACCTGTTTGCCGTTTTCTGCTGCTAATTTTAATGCTTGTATAATGGGAGAATTACCACTTACTCGGTACAATGTTTGCTTGATTGCTAAAACATTCGGATTAACAGCCGCCTCTGAGATAAAATCTACAATTGGCGCAAACGACTCATAGGGATGATGGAAAAAGATATCCTGTTGCAATGCCTTTTCAAAAATATTTTCATCTGATTGTAAATCTAAAGGAGGCTGTGGGATAAAGCTTTCATATTCTAAATGCTCTCGACCTACAGATATACCTTTTACAAATGAGAACATAAATGTTAAATCTAAAGGGCCATCTATATGAAAGACATCCGTTTCTTCAATTTCAAATTCATCTAGTAAGTATTTAAGAACCTCCTCGTTCATTTCACCCTCACGCACTTCTAGACGGCTACCTACTCCCCATTTACGCTTTTTCAGCTCTTTTTCAATTTCAACAAGTAAATCCCTTGCACCTTCTTCATGAATTGTTAAATCCGCATTACGTGTTAAACGGAATGCCTGTGCGGATTTTACACTATAACCATAAAAGAGCTTTTCTATATGTGCTACAATTACATCTTCTAGTAAGACAACGACTGTTTCACCTTCTGCTGAAGGTACTTTAATATAACGATCTAAAACAGATGGTACTTGGACAATCGCTACTTTTTCACGATTTTCTAAGTCTGTTTCATCGTGCTCTAATAAGACAAGTAAATTTAATGTTTTACCTAGCAAAGTCGGAAAAGGACGATACGCATCAACGGCTACGGGTGTTAAAACAGGGAAGATTGTTTCTGCAAACATTTCATTAATAAATGCCTTTTGCGCACTATTTAAGTCTTTCATGTCTGCAATATGTACATTATGTTGTGGTAATAAATCATATATTAAATGTCTGTATACTTCAGTTTGTCGACGCACTAATGCCTGAGTGCGTTCTGCAATTTTCGCTAATTGCTCTTTCGGTGTTAGGCCTGATTTATTTTCAGCCTTATGGAAGCCTGCACGTACCTGATCTTGTAAACCTGCAACACGTACCATGAAAAATTCATCTAAATTCGAGCTAAATATAGCTAAAAATTTTAGGCGTTCTAGCAGAGGATTATTAACATCCTCTGCTTCCTCTAAAACACGTTCGTTGAAGGCTAACCAGCTTAATTCGCGATTATTATAATATTGTGGCTTTGCGATTTCCTCTAGTAACCGACTATGTGTTTCAGAAAATTCTTCTTCATGTAACTGATTTTTTGTAATGTCAGTTGTCATAATTGCTCAACCCTTCTTCAATAAAGTTTATTTTTATAGGTATCTTTAATGCTCGTTCAAGATGTTTTTTGTGTCGATCGACTTGATACTTTTCAGCAGCTGCATTGTTTTTTACATATATACTAAGTTGTACATAGTCCTCCTCATTGTTCATCTCAATAGCTTGTACAATCCTTCTCTTCGATACATTTAATGCATAAACAAATTTTAAAAGCGCTCCAAAATCTCGTATTTTGCGATACTCCTCACGGTTCATCCATTCTATAAAAGGAGCAGCAAAACGTTGATAATAATCCCTATTTTTATACGAAGCTAGAAGTGCTAATTTCACACGTTCCTTGTGGTTTAGCCCATCTATAGATTGATTTGCAATTAAATAAAAAGTATGTTGACTTGCAGAACTTAACTCAATATACTCTCCGATATTAAAAACTTTCGCCGCTTTCATTAATAATTCCAAATCCTTTGGATTATAATGTAAATATTTCAAGTGGCAACACTCACGATAGAATTGATCTGTTAGATGAATGAGATAGTCCACTTCTTCCTCAGTTCGACCATATTGGCGAGCTAATCTTCTAGCGTTTCCATCAAACACATTATACTTATCAAAAGCACTCGCATCAGTCTGCAAAATACGCTGGATAATGAGCCCCTCGCGCAAACCCTTCTTCGTTAGTTGGAACATTTCACTGCCAACGACTTCCATTAACACGCGAAAAACTTCTAATGCTGGGACAATGATATCGGCACGATCAGCTGAAAGTCCATCTAACTGTTTCAATTCATTAAAGCTTAAATTGCCTAAAAATACACTAAGCTCCTCTAAATTTCCCTTAGTCATTTCGTAGCCATGAACACTTGCTATTGGATATGCATGTTTTTGTTGGTGAATTTGAGCAATATTCCTCGCACTACCACCAATAGCGATAATCGGTAATCCAGTATCCTGAATCCAAGGAAGTGAATTGAACTGCTCTTTTATAAATGCAATAAGTTCCTTTTTTTCACTACTATTCATAATGTCGCCCTTCACAAAACGTTGCTTTAATGATACCGTACCGAATGGAAAACTATAGGATTCCTTAAGCTCTTTATTTTCGAACAGTGTAATTTCTGTACTACCACCACCGATATCGATGGTTACTGCTGACTTTGTGCCTATTGAATGCGCTACAGCAACAAAACCGTAGTATGCCTCTTCTTCCTCAGATAAAAGCTCTATTTGAATACCCGTCCGTTCCTTCATTAAAGCAATAATTTTGTCTCTGTTTGTAGCTTGACGAATTGCCGCTGTTGCAGCCGCTTTAACGTCAGTCACTTCAAAATCATCAAGCATTGCTTTAAAAGTCAATAATGTCTCCGTTAAAACTTGGATTCCTTCATCAGACATTTCTCCTGAGGGCTGTAAATATGTACGTAAACGTGCAACCGTTTTAATATTTCCAAGCTCTCGAAGCCCTTCTTCTTTTTCGTATTGGTACAATACTAATCGAATGGTGTTTGAGCCAATATCAATGATAGCTGTTTTTAATTCAATCAAATAATCACTTCCTTAACGCATACATACATAGTCTTAGTATTTTGTTCAAGCACCTTGATCTATACAAAAAGTCGGAACCTAAAAAGGCATCCGACTTTCTTTTAGTTATTCATATACTTCCAGGATACCCATTATTAATATTGTGAAGTACCTTTTTTAATTTTATCCTGCATGAACTGGCGCCCGCTGATCAATTTCGCCTTGGCGTAATTGATTTTATAGAATTAGCTGGTCTACACGTAAAATAAGCTCTGCAATTTCTGGCTTACTAATTTGATCCTCCGCTCCTACTTGATCGCCTTTATGACGAAGATCGTCTGTAATTAAGCTAGAGAAAATAATGACAGGAAGCTTTTGAAGATCTGGATGCTCCTTAATTTTACGCGTTAAATGATGCCCATCCATTTGTGGCATTTCAATGTCCGTCACTACTAATTGTATATGCTCGGCTACATCGCTACCACCTTTAACAAGTGACTCTAAGTATTCATAGGCATCACGACCGTTTTCAAAGAATTCGACATTCTCATAACCAGCTTCATTCATTGTATCGAATAATAATTTACGTAATAATGGCGAGTCTTCAGCAATTAAAATACGTTTTTCAGAGCGTTGACGTTTACCAAGCTTTTTAACAGATTCTACACTAATACCTGAATCAGGATTAATGTCCACCATAATCTTTTCGAAATCTAGTAATAGAATCATTTCCTCATTTTGCTTAATAACACCGATTACTTGTGATGTTCCACCCTGATACATATCAGAAGGTTTCTCGATTTGATTCCATGAAATACGGTGAATTTGAGTAACGTTATCAACATGGAATACTACGCGTTGCTTATTAAATTCAGCTACAATATATTTTTGTTGAGGATTACGCTCTGTGCTTTGAATTCCTAGTACTCGAAGCATATCAACTACTGGAAGAACCTCACCTCGTAATTGAATAATCCCCTCTACATGCGGGTGCGCGTGTGGAATAAATGTTACTGGTATCGGTTGAATAATTTCTTTTACTTTAATAACGTTAATACCGAATTTATTGTTGGCTACTTCAAATTCAACGATTTCTAGCTCATTTGTTCCACTTTCTAATAATATTCCTTTATGTTCCAAAGCAACCCCGCTCCTTTCTGTTCAGCTTCTATTTATAATTCAATTGTATCATAGGCGATACATTTCTCCTACTTGCTATTTCCATTTTTATCATTAACTTTTAGATGTACCAATAGACCAATTACCGTCATCACAATTAATGTTGATAACGCTACTCGACTTGCTAACGTTCCGTAGTCCTTCATCCATAATGTGACCGTACCGTAGACTGCTGGCCCAATAATGGAAGATACTTTCCCTGAGAATGCAAACAACCCAAAAAATTGACCTCGTTTTTCATCTGGAGACAATTCAATAATATACGTTCTAGATGTAACCCACATCGACCCTAATGATATTCCAAACATACTACCAGCAAGCCAGAACATCCATTGTGCTGTCGCAAAGACAGCTAATGATAGAGCCACAATCATCAATACAGCTACCATCGTGATCGCACGTTTAGCTCCGACTGCTTTTGTAATATAGCCAAACGCAAGTGAGCCGATAATTGTTGAAACAGTAGATACTAAATAAAGAACGATAAACTGACCAGAAGTAAAGCCTACAATCGTTGTGGCATATATAGCCATCATTGCAATGGTAGTTGCAATAGCATCATTTATAAAGAAATACGCAATCATAAAAGTAAAAATTGCTTTATATTTCTTCATTTCTTTAAAGGTTTGAACAATTTCCTTATAGCCATCTAAAAACTTAGTGGTCTTACGTTGAGATCTTGGAATCGGTTTATCTTTATTAATAAAAAATAATGGCAATGAAAATAATAAATACAAAATTGCAGTTGGAATAAACGCACGATGAAAATCATTGTTTCCTACATACAAGTAAACAAGTAATCCAAAAATTGTACCTAAGTAACCAATTGCTACCCCATAGCCGGAAATAAGGGGCATTTCCTCCTTTGTCCCTAAATCACCCATCATTGAATCATAGAATACTAGACTTGAATTAAAGAAAAATTTCGCAATCACAAAGCTAGCTACAACTAAGAATAGACTAAGCGGTACTCCTGAATAATTTGTTGCTGTCTGTACATTTGCAAAAATCCCCATCATAAAGGTAAAGAAGATTGAAATCGATGCAAACCAAACAATAAATCTCTTTTTATAGCCAGTATTATCAACCCATACACCAAAAAGTGGTGAAAAAATAACAAGAAAAAAACTTGCAATGGCATTTGCATACGAAATAAAAGTGCTCGCCACCTGCTGCATGACTTCATTTGTTCCTAAAACCTCATCCATATAAAACGGGAAAAATATTGTATTAATGTTCGACGAAAATATTGTATTCGCAAAATCATAAAATGCCCATGACAGTATTGGCAGCGATAAATAAAGAGCTAGCTGACTTCGATGCTGTACATCTACCGGTGATTTCCGCTTCATAAAACCCCTCCCTATTCTTTATCATATTAAATTAATTTCTCCCTGTAATAAAAAGCAGTCTTTATTTAAAGAAAGTTAATACTATTTACAATATACATTTAATTTAATTGAACTAACACTCTTGAAAGATATACTTTTTAAAAATTTGTTGTTGCTGCCGCTACGTTTTCACTACGCTTACGCACAGACAAAACCCTTTTGCTTTCACAAAGTAGATATTTGTAGCTGTCGCTTTGCTTACGCACAAAAAAAATTGCTGAATGAATAAAAAAGATACCCAAGCCCCCTCGCTCGGATATCCACTGCATTATTCTTCTGTATTCACCCACATGGAAGACCATTGTTCAATTGCTCCAAGGACTGGTGCAAGTGCATGTCCTTTTTCTGTTAGTTCGTACTCAATCACTACTGGCGTTGACGGGATAACTGTCCGTGTCACTAAATGCTCACTCTCTAATTCTTTTAATCGCTCCGTTAACACACGACTGCTAATACCCAACTGCTTTTTAATTGTAGAGTACCGTTGAGGACCTTCTAATAACTGATAAATAAGCAAGGTATTCCACCGATGATTTAATATTTTTAACGCCTTTTCAAACCGTGGACAAATTTTTTTTTGCTCCAATTTACCTTCCTCCATAGTATTTCGTTCTTATATAACAGTATATCATTTTTACTAAAATCAGTTTCAAAAATAAAATTTAGTTACTTGACAAAAGTTGTTTTTAAAAATAAACTAAGTTACGAAATGTAAGTTAAAAAACAAAAGGAGTTATTAAATTATGCAAAATATTGGTTCAACTATTTTACGTGTCGTTCTTGGCATTATCTTTGCAGTTCATGGATATCAAAAGTTTCAAAGTGGTATCAGCTACACAGCAGATTTTTTTGATGCAATTGGAATACCGGGCTTCATGGCTTATATTGTTGCCCTTATAGAACTAGTTGGAGGAATAGCAATTATTCTAGGCTTAGGTACAAGACTTTTTGGGGCCTTATTGACAGTGACAATGATTGTTGCCATTTTTACAGCGAAGCTTAGTGTCGGCTTTATCGGCGCTGACGGATTAGCTGGTTATGAATTAGATTTAGCTTTAGGTGCAATTGCTTTATACTTTGCCCTTGCCGGAGCATCTAGCCTTTCTTTAGACGCAAAACTGTTTGATAAAAAATGATGCTTCCGTAGCTTTCTATTTTCTGTGTGGTAGTAAGCTGCTTTATATAAGAAAACCCGAAGTATCCACTCTTCCATAAGAGGATACTTCGGGTTTCCTAAATTATTTGCTTTCTATTTCAGTAAAAATAGTATGCACTGTTATCTATGATGAAATCGTGAAGCGTATGCGTTTTCTAGAAATTATTTATAAGCCTTTAGAAGTGCCTGTGTACCATTTTCACCATAGCCCTCTTCAATTAGCTTTTTATACATTTCGTAAGCAAGTGCTAAACCTGGTAATGTAATCCCCATTTTTTCAGATTCGTCTAAAGCAATTTTCATGTCCTTGACAAAATGCTTAATATAAAAACCTGGGGCAAAATCTTCTTTGATCATACGGGGTGCTAAATTACTTAACGACCACGATCCTGCTGCACCAGACGAAATGGATTGCAATACTGTTGGTAAATCAAGCCCTGCCTTTAAACCATAAGCCAGCGACTCACACACACCAATCATTCCTGAAGCTATAACTACCTGATTACACATTTTGGCATGCTGTCCTGAACCAGCTTCGCCTTGATACACAATATTTTCACCAAAATGTTTCATGACAGGTAAAACTTTATGGAAAGTGGCTTGGCTTCCACCAACCATAATTGATAAAGTACCATTTTGAGCACCGATATCTCCCCCAGAAACAGGTGCATCTAACGCCTCTATCCCTAGTTTTTGGGCATGTTCAAAAATTTTCTTTGCTAATGTGGGTTCTGAAGTAGTCATATCAATAACGATATTGCCTTCTTCTACTGTTTGAAATAATCCGTTTTCCCCAAAATAAACTTCCTCTACATCTGAAGGGTATCCGACCATCGTAAAGGCTATTTCCTTATTTTTAAATGCTTCTGCTGGGGAGCTTGCCCAAGCCGCCCCTAATGCCATAAGTGGTTCAGCTTTCTCTTTGGTGCGTGTATAAACCGTAACTTCATGACCATTTTGTAATAAATGCTTAACAATGCTTGCCCCCATTACACCTGTACCGATAAATGCAATACGCTCTTTTCCCATTATGTAATACTCCTTTGTTAGAAAGGGCTATCGATAGATTCTTTTTACCATTTTTCAAATCTTCACGAGTAGCACTTATTGTATCTTTTCAGTGTAGTAGAATAAGTTCGAAAATTCAAACTCTCCTTATGACTTGTACTAAAATTTTTATATTTAGCATATATACGAATAAACAAAAAAGAGAGCAAGTGATGGGGTGTCACTGCTCTAAAGGGGGAAATGAGAATGTTGCTGTGTTCTTTATAAGTATCCCCCATTGAATGCTTTTTAAACATATTTTTTAAAAAGTTTATACTCTGAATACTGGAACATTCTATTTACTCTTCTTGATCTTCTTCGTCTTCAAATGTTGTCTGTCTATAGTAAGTGTTCATTAACTGATCTAATCTGCGACTCAGTTGAATGGTTTTTGCATTTTGTAACCCGTTTTCTACACCTGAGCGAATCATCATCTCACGAGTTTGTTCCATTTGTTTCAAGAGTAGATTGACCATTCATGCAACCCTCCACATACAAATAATCATACCATTATTATACATTTATATTTCATTTCTTACAGCATTAACTTACGACAATGTTCGACAAATTAGCTTCTAGGAATTTCCAAATAAGTGTAAATCACTCGTCCATTTTGTTTGGCCTCACCTCTGAAATGTTTGAATAAAGGGTGTTTTACAAGTACTTCTCGAAATTCATAAAATTGTTCCTTTTCAATTTCTATACTGTTTAATTCCCCATTTTGTAGTTGTTTAAGCATGTTTTCGTATTTTTCCATTAATACTATTCCTTTCTATTTAATCATTTTGTGTATTAAATTATGAATTATTCAAAAAAAGCTTTACGTATTTCATTTTTTATTGCAAACTGTATATTATTAGTCGATGAAGGAGCTGACTGTCTGTGAAAATAGCTGAAGTTGGAAATATTATCGAGTTTAAAGATGGCTTACAAGGTATAGTCGAAAAGGTAAATGAAAATTCGGTGATCGTTGATTTAACATACATGGAGAATTTTGATTCCCTTGAAATTGAAGAAAAAACGGTCGTCAACCATAAACGCTACAAAATTTTATATACAAATGAAGCTTAATAGTCTGAATAGTCCCTATTTGTCTTTATAGATGATATGGGGCTTTTTTTTTGATAAAATCAATGCATGGAGGTCGAATTATGCTTACAAATTCGAAACAAACAATAATACTTCTCCTTTCTTTATTATTCGTTTATGGCATGCTAGCTTTTACCTTTGCTAACCAAACTGTATTTTGGTACTTATATACATTTACTTTACTTGTATGTATTGCCATTGCAATTTTGGTTGGTAAAATCGAAGATCAGTTACCAACCTGGCAATTTTTACTTTTTGGTATCGGATACGGTACAATAACATACGGTATCATACGTTTTGGCTATTGGCTAACACCATACATTAGTGATTCGTTAGTTCAAACAGTACAAAAATTTCTAGCAAATTATGGACCACAAAATATTTGGCACTATATTTTACTCGTATTCATAGTTGCTATTGGTGAAGAACTATTTTGGCGCGGCTATATTCAACAACAGCTGAAACGCTTTATGCGTCCCACTTTGGCTGTTATTGTCACTGCAATTTTATGCGCTATCTCCATTGCATTAAGTGGCTTTATGCTTGGTATGGTTGCTGCACTTGTAACTAGCCTAATTTGGGGCTTTTTATATGAATGGCGTAAAAGTATGCCACTTGTTATTGTTGCCCATGTAGTTTTTGTACTATTATTGTTTTTAGTGTTACCTTTATCATAACATTAAAATTTGGAAACATTTTATCTTAACCAACGTTTAATTTAGAAAAGGAGGGCTTTTCATGCCAAAAAAATTATTTTCCTTATTTGCCTTATTACTAACAGCCATTTTAGTTGTAGGATGTAATACTTCTGATAAAACAGAGAATTCTGATGCTCAAGAAAACGAGCCATCAAATACATCGGCTGAACAACAACCATCTGACGATGAAACTACTGGTGAATCACCAGAAACGCCTACATCAAATGATACTGAAACAGACACTTCTGCTACTAAGCCGCAACAAGAAGTTCAATACGTACAAAAAGGTGTAGATAAAACTGAAAAGGCAACTGAATCTAAAAGTGCTGAACAAGACTATAAAATGCAACAACTACCAGGATTTACACTTTCTCAAGAAGAACCTGGTAAAGACATGTTAGTTTCAAATGAAAATGATCAAGTGTTTATGCGTATTGAAACAATTGATGCTTCAGAATCGAGCTTTGTTGATGTAAAAACATCCATGCAAGATTATATGAATGCTGTTGGTGAAACAGTAGCATTATCTGCTGAGAATCTAGCTGCATTTAAGGATGTTAAAAACATTGAGGGCTACGTTGTTGAATTCGATACAGAAAAAGAAAAAGTGACAGGCGTTGTTTTTGAAAAAGACGGCTTAATTACAAAACTAACAATTCATGATAATAATGATCAGGATTTAACAGATGCTATGCTCAATATGGCAGCAACCATTTCTAAAAAATAATACGTCAAGGAAGACTGTAGACAACTTGTTCTACAGTCTTTTTATTATTGATATTAGCTCTACGACTATGTGTAAGAGGCGATAGCATTCGTCGGTACGGTTTTAGTTGCACCTCACCTATCAATTGATATAGAGCCTTTTAAGCCACAAAAGCGACTACTCTAAAATCCGAACCACCAATATAACTGGTAATTTCATAGTGTTGAAAAACTATTATGTCAATGAAATTATAGTGATTTAAAAAAAGTATAACTTTTCGGCAAACTGAGGGGTTGATTTCCGTTCCGACTGGTCGCTTTCCTGGGGGCGTCCGATGAGCCGCTTCACTCGCGTTGCTCGCTCCAGGGTCTCATCTGTGACGCTAATCCCCAAGGAGTCGACCAGTCTCCACTCCAATCAACCATTTCACTAAGTGTGTATCTTCCTGCATTCACATTAATTTATAGTGATAAATTGATAGCTCAACACTGAGTGTTTTATATGCAAAAGAAAACGGGTGCGAAAGCGGAGAGACAGCAACATATGCTTTTATATGCTTGCAATCGGTACATAAATCACTCTGTCCAATTACGATGAGTAGGCTTTTGATATACAGTAAATTTATAAAAGGTTACGCTATTTTTGATTGGAGTGGAAGGCTACTCGACTCCCGTGGGAAAGCGAGACAGGCGAGACCCTGAGGCCAACACGATGTTGGTCACGAAGGCATTGTCACAGGACGTGACGCACTTAGCCTTCGTTCCTTTAGCGGAGGAAGCGGCTCGGCGCTCGCCCACAGGAAGCCTTGCTCTGTGCGAAAGCGAAGCGTCAGCAATTGTTTTATCTGTGCGAAAGCGTAGCGACAGCAACAACAAAGCGAGTAGCCTGGAACGGAAATCACCTCAGCTAAAGTGCCTAATATTCACTAAGACTTTCCGACCATTTTGTTTTTCAACAATATACCACCAATATAACTGTTGGTTTGCTCTACGCGTGAAACGCTGGGGGACTGGCCCATGTCTATTTCAAAACTCATATATAAAAGAGTTGCCTCAAATTCATTGAGACAACTCTTTTTAATAAGACAAATCCTTAATAGACAACCCTAATTTTTTTATTAAAGTAATGGCTTCGTCTCTTTCTTCTACTGAAAGCACACTCATTAGTTCATGTAAATGCTGTTCGTGTTTTGGAAATAGCTCTCCCATGAACGCCTCACCTTTTTCTGTGATTTCAGCATAAGTAACACGACGATCCGATGGACAAGAGACACGTAATAAATACCCTCTTTTTTCAAGCTTATCAATGACATACGTAATAGACCCACTGGCTAGCAAAATTTTATTGCCAATTTGCTGTAAGGGTTGTCTTCCTTTATGATAAAGAAGCTCTAATACAGCAAATTCAGTTGGATTCAAACCATTATCCTGAAATAATTGATGGGTCTTTTCATTAATTGCTTTAAGTGCACGCGATAATACAATATATAATTTTAAAGATTGTCTTAAATCTTCTGACGTCATATTCTTTTCCTCTCAATTCGCTTTATACATGCCATTATAGCGATTTTAGAAAAGCAATGTCAAAAGCAATATTTGATTCCGTTCCATTTATGGCATTTTATACAACCATATTTACTTTCTCTATGTTACTAAATAAGCAGAATCTTTTGTGGATACATCCATTGTATCCATCTGATTAAATGTGTAAATTGGGAATTGCAAGTGGAAGCATGTCCCCTTCTGTAATTCACTATTCACACCAATTACACCTTCATGCTCTTCAATCACCTTTTTCACGAATGCAAGGCCCAGTCCTGTCCCTGATGACTTAGTCGTGTAAAAAGGTTGGAATAAGTTTTGAAGGGTAGTACTGTCCATACCAGCACCTTCATCTTTAATCCTTAGTTCTACAATCGTACAGTCAATGACATTCATTTCTACTGTAATGGTTCCACCGTTATTCATGGACTCCATCGCATTTTTTATAAGATTCATGAATACTTGTTTTAAACGATTTTCATTACCACCAATGTAAACTTGATTAGAAGGAGACATATATTGAATCATAATATTTTTCATAAGTGCATCTGGAAGCATAAACTCAATCACTTGCTTTACAATATTGTCTAGCTCTAATAATTCCACCTTCATACTTGTTGGCTTGGACAATACTAAAAGCTCGGATAAAATTTGTTCCATACGCTGAAGTTCACTATCAATAACTGATAAATACATGCGTGACTCATCATCAGCATTTAGCTTTAGTAATTCGGTAAAACCCTTCAACGATGTTAATGGATTACGAATTTCATGGGCAATACTCGCAGCCATTTGACCCACAACATTTAAAGCTTGCTGATGCTCAACTTTGTGTTGAAGTTGCTTCTTCTCCGTTTCATCATTAATGACTGTGACAATGATATTATTATATTCATCAAAAATACTGGAGATTTCATAATAACAAGTTCTACTAACTTGAGTTTCATCTATTACATGAATACTTGCATTTTTTTCACCCATTAGTTTAGATAGGTATGTTATAATTTGACCTTTCTTCATCGTAAATGAATCAAATATGTGTTGATGTGCCTTGTGAAGAAGCTGCGATTTTTCTATTCTTAAATACATCTCAGCATACCTATTTAGCCCAAGAATTATCCCGCTAGCATCACTTACAATAACAGCGTATGGTAAGTGATCATAAGCATTGAAAGACTGTAATCTCTCTTGCTCTTGACTAACATATAATTCATGAGCTATATCATTATTTAACGTTGAGATTTGTGCAACAATTTCTTCAGTGTTCGGATCATAAAAACATTTGAAGGACATCATTTCAAATTCGTTTCCAGCAGTACGAATATTAAAGATTTCTTCTGATCTTAAATCACTTTGTATTTGTTTGACAAACTTTGTCCATTTTAGATTTGATGGCTCGTCCATAGCTAGATAGCCAATATACGTTAAATTAAGGTTAAAAAGTTTAATAGCAGCCTCATTTACATTCAAAATTTTTCCTGCTTTATTCAGAATAAGTGTTGGTGACGAAGTACTTTTCATAAGATTTCCAAAACATTGATTAATATCATTTTGCTTCAACTTTCTCACCGAACCTTTCAAAAGAGTAAAAAACCTCTAAATCGAATTTTGAGCCTTTACTATACTTTATGACTGCACGATTCTATTATTACAAAATTTAGTAAATTTAAGTATTTAAAATTATTTCACGAACTGTTCACAAAATAAATAGGTAAAAAGGATTATATTGTATGACAGCAACTTGACTGTTACAATTAGAAATTGAAAGGAAGATTATTGCATGAATACTATTTTAACTACTTTAAATGCAAAGTATATTCACACAAATTTAGCTTTGCGTTATTTAAAAGGTGCTGCTTTACCAGAATTTAACCCAGTCATTGCAGAATATACAATTAAAGATCCTGCTTTTAATATTGTATCAGATTTATTTCAAAAAAAACCTGATATTGTAGGATTTAGTTGCTACATTTGGAACATTGAAGAAACTATTCACGTTATTAAAATGTTAAAAACTGTCTGTCCAAATGTTAAAATTTTGCTCGGAGGACCAGAAGTATCTTACGATGTCCACCATTGGTTACGTCGAATTGAAGAGATTGATTTCATTATTATGGGTGAAGGAGAAACTTCCTTTAAACAATTACTACGTTATTTACACGGAGAAATTGCATTGGAGGATGTTCCAGGGATTTGCTATTTAGAGGATGGTAAAGTCCGCATTCACGCTCAGCCACCAAAAATAGACTTACGTGAATTACCGAGTCCATTTCGTTTTGAGGAGGATCTTCCTCATCTAAGCAAACGAATTCAATATATAGAAACAAGTCGCGGCTGTCCATTTAGCTGTCAATTTTGTTTATCTTCTATTGAAGTAGGGGTTCGTTACTTTAATCGTGAAAAAATAAAAGAAGATATTCGCTTCTTGATGGACAACGGTGCTCGTACGATTAAATTTGTCGATCGTACCTTTAATATAAGTCGTAGCTATGCAATGGAAATGTTCCAGTTTTTAATCGATGAACATAAGCCAGGGGTTGTTTTCCAATTTGAAATTACTGCAGATATTATGCGTCCTGAGGTTATCCAATTTTTAAATGATAACGCCCCAAGAGGTCTTTTCCGTTTCGAAATCGGTGTACAATCAACGAATGATTTAACAAACACGCTTGTGCAGCGCCGCCAAAACTTCGAAAAACTTACGCGCACAGTGACAATGGTCAAAGAAGGTGGAAAGATTGATCAGCATTTAGATTTAATTGCTGGTTTACCCGAGGAAGATTATGCTAGCTTCCGTCAAACCTTTAATGATGTTTTCGCAATGCGACCTGAAGAATTACAGCTTGGATTCCTTAAACTATTGCGTGGTACAGGCCTTCGTCTAGAGGCTGAAAAATTCGGCTATACTTATGTGGACTTAGCTCCATATGAAATTTTTTCAAACAATGTCTTAACGTTTGATGATATTGTACGCATCAAACATGCAGAGGATGTACTTGAGAAATACTGGAATGACCACCGCATGGATCATACAATTGAATACTTGGTAACTGAAGTATTTGAAACACCATTTGATTTCTTCCAAAGTTTTGGTACGTACTGGGAAACAAAGGGCTGGTCGCGTATTGGTCATCAGCTAGAGGATTTATTCCTACGCTTACTAATGTTTTTAGAAACTGTAGAAGGCGCAAATTTAAATACCATTCAAAGCTTAATGCAGCTAGATTATTTAATGGTACAGCAGTTTCAGCCACGCAAATTATGGTGGAAGGAACGCCCAACAGAAGAACAACAAAAAGCTATTTATAGTGCATTACGAGAAAATCCTACAATTGCGGGTGAAGAATTTGCTAGCTTTAAGCTTTCTGAAAAAGAGTTATTTAAACATACACTCATTATTCCTCATCACCTAGATTACCAAGATTTCTCAAAAGGCAAAATTGTACAAAAAAACGGCTATCTTTTAACTTACTTCCGTCACGGTCAAGCACCATATTTTGCAACAATCCACTCCATATAATAAGAAACGCTAGTCCATTAATAAATATAAGGACTAGCGTTTTTTTATATACTTAAAAAATTCTTAAACCTCATCCTAAAATCTAAAAATTACTTTTTAGAATTTTTATTACACTTATTACAAGTAAAAATCATAACTTCTCTATGGTCATCAGATGTTAGTAAAGGAATAACAATAAGCCTAAAAATATTTAGTGCAAATTTCTTAACTTTATAACACTCAATCATTGTAAATATTACCCATTTATTTGTATTTATTTCGGGAAAAACAATTTTAACTTTTTTGACAACTTTATGAATACAACAAGTTTTTCTCAGCACACAATGAAAACTCCTGCTAAGAGTTTTCATTGCGAACTAATGATATTGTTAATAGCTATTTAACTTACCCAATAATGACGCGTTTATTAGTGCTAAATTTGTATGTAATTTTTGCTGTGTTTACATTATGAAATCAATATATAATTTATCTTCGAATTCTTTGTTTTCTTTATTTAGCCTACGTATAGAGGGCAAATATATAATGTCTATACAGCTGTAATTACAATGTTCGACAATTTATTTAATTTTTCCACTATAGAAGGAAATCACTCATTTTGATATTCAGTTTATACTGACAACAACTACCATTATTGATACAATTTAAATGTTACAAATATATTACATAAAGGAGAGTAATTTACAAATGAAGAAAAAATTAATTTTCAGTGCTGCTCTTGTTCTTTCACTCGGACTTGCTGCATGTGGAGAAGAAGCTACACCAAAGGAAAATGACACTAAGCAGCCAGTGCAAGCAGATGCAGAAAATAATAAAGAACAAGAAGCTCAAAAGGAAAAATCTTTAACTGTTGGTGATTCTGCTGAATTTAAAAATGCGAAATTCACATTAAAAGCTGTAAGCACAACAGATGACCGCAATCAATTTGACGAAACTAATCCAAATCAGGTAATTAAGATTGAGTACGAATTAGAAAACCTGTCTGATGCTGATATGTCTTATGGTATGGATCTATCTGTTTATGATGGAGCTGGAAATAAAATGGAGTTATATCCTTTAGATAACAGTATGGGATCTATCGCAAGTGGTAAGAAGGTTCAAGGTATTCAATACTTCGGTGTCATTGAAGGTGGAAAAATTGAAATCCATTATGCTCCTATTGTTTCCTTCGATAAAGCTGCAGTATTTGAAGTAGAAGTTCAATAATTTATTACAAGCCAGTCCTCAAAACGAATGGCTTTCTGTTTGCAATAAAAAAGCCCAGGCTCAAATTAATTGAGTGCCTGGGCTTTTTCAAATAAGAATCAACATTTATAAATTAACACAGCGTTCTATACAACTTCTGAACAATTTTTGTTGTGAAATAATTATTTTTAGACCTTCGAAATCATGTTATTAATTCATTTGTATTTAATAAGAAAAATACCAAATACTTAAAATTTAAGTACCTGGTATTTGGTGCGCGTGTTAGTTTGCTTTCGCATCCTGACAAAATTAATAATATCCTATGATACTATACAATTTCTGAACAAATCATTTACTGCTCTGTTCAATGGTCATTTCCAGTCCTTCGAAATCCCCGTCAGTCATGGGTACCTGCATTAAATTTAATTTGACCATAAATAATTTGTCTTCTATATTTCGGGGCAAACACGATGTGATACTTACAATTCCATGTTGCTAAACTTTTATTATCCATTTTTGGAGGCTCCTTTCGTACGAAGTCGGTTGACCAGACCTGACTTAATTGTACGAGTGGAGCTTTTTTGTTGTCCACAGCTAAAAGCTTTCATGAACCCTCTGCACCACAGGGGGGTTCAAAGCATACAAAAAGGGGGCAATTTAAGAAATCGCTCCAGTAAAACCCTGTCATATCAACGACTAACACTACCTACCCAATAATGACACGTTCCTTAGGGTAATGGTATTTTGATTTTTTGCCTCTACCGCCACCACCAAGTGAATAAAGGAAGGAAATTAAGCCGACACGACCGATAAACATCAAAATGATAATAATGATTTTTCCTATGACTGATAAATCAGAGGTAATACCTAAGGACATCCCACACGTACCGAACGCTGATGTTATTTCAAAGATGATCTGAATCAGTGTTGCATGTGGCTCCGTGATAAGTAAAATAATTGTCGCAACTAATACCATAAAAAATGCCAATAAAATAACAACAAATGAACGGAAGACATCAATTAAATGTATTTCTCGTCCAAATACCTGAATATCCTCTCTTCCCCGCGAAAAGGTAATTAGAAATAATATGGCCATCGCAAACGTTGTTGTACGTATCCCTCCACCAACTGAACTTGGTGAAGAACCAATAAACATTAAAAAGCTCATGAAAATATCTGTCGCTTCACTGAAGGTTGTTACATCATATGTTGTCAGTCCAGCTGATCGTGTTGAAACAGAATGAAACATTGCAGAAAACAGTGCCTCATGCCAAGGCATCCCCTTAAATGAATGGAATGATTCGAGCAGTAATATGACGACAGCACCAACCACAAATAAAATTGCATATGTGGAGGTAGTTATCTTTGTAAATAAGCTGAATCGAAAATTCACATGGCGATTAAGTAAAAAGGTTTTCACTTCTATTAGTACTGGGAAGCCTATGGCACCAAGTACGATTAACACCATCGTTACAAGTTGAACAAAATAATCATTATGAAACGGTAGCAAACTCATTCCTGTAATATCAAAGCCGCCATTTGTAGTAGCAGAAATGGAGGCAAAGACACCATGAAGAAAAGCTTCTTCTAACGTATCGAAATAATGGATGAAGTGCATAGTTAAGATAAATGCCCCCATCACTTCAATGCCAATTAAAATTTTTAATATTTCTCTAATTAATTGAACAACACCAGACAAATTATATTGGTTATGGTCAATCATAATTAATTGACGCTCACGCATACCAATTTTTTTCCCAACAAGTAACCAAACAAAGGTACCAAGTGACATAATACCAATAGCGCCAAGCTGTAAAATGACCAAGACCATCACGAGTCCAAATGTTGTATAGCTTTCTGATATATTGAATGTCGTTAAACCCGTTACACTAACCGCGCTAACTGCAGTAAATAAGCTATCTAATAATGAAATTTCCACACCTTCTTGATGAACACCTGGAAGCCGTAGTAACAGGAAGGAAATCGCTATGGCTATAAAATAATAAGAAACAAGTACCTGAAACGGTGTTACAAGCCTATTTGAAGATTTTTTCCAAGGCACTTTAACAACTCCTTCCTCGCATGATGCTAAACTCGATAGATATTAGTATAGAAAAAATACATAAAAAAAGAAAGAGGAATAGCTACGACTATTCCTCACAGACTGTAGATAAACTCAAAAAACTTCGAGTTTGCCTATAGTCTTTTTTCTTTTACAATCAATTGGTACCTCAAGATCATTGAGTAAAAAAACTAATTGCTGCTATGTTCTTAGCCTCAGTTCCTCTGTTAAAAATTATTTAGCTTTATTTTTATATCGAACACCTACTAGATAACCTACTAGAGCAATGGACACTAACACAATCCAGAAAGTTAACTCCCATACAGTGGAATGTGGAAACTCTGCTGGTAAAACCCCCACTTTCTCATGTGACAAAGTTAACACCACAAGCTTCACGCCTACCCAGCCTACAATTAAAAATGCAGCGGTTTCAAGAGATGGGTAGTCATTTAATACCTTTACAAACCACTGTGCTGCAAATCGCATCATAATGACTCCGATAAATCCTCCAAGTAACATAACAATAAATTGACCACCATTGATGCCACCAATATCAAAGTGCCCTAACTGCGGTAAAGTTACAGCAATGGCAACGGCAGCAAGCATAGAATCGATAGCAAATGCGATATCCGCCGCTTCCACCTTAAGCACGGTCATCCAGAAACCAGAACCTTTTTTCATAGCTTGATCATTAGTTATTTCAATTGAATCCTTTTTATAACGCAAGTCATATATATTTTTTGCTGACATGAATAATAAATAAGCCGCTCCCACCGCTTGAATTTGCCAATAATTCACTAATATCGTAATGATAAAGAGAGCTGAGAAACGGAAAATTAATGCCCCAAATAATCCATAAAATAATGCCTTTTTTTGTTGCTCTCGTGGTAAATGCCTTACCATAACAGCCATCACAACCGCATTATCTGCTGCTAATAATCCTTCTAATACAATTAGTACAATAAGTACCCAACCGTATTGTAATAAAATCGCTTCCATTCAAATGCCTCCTCTAAGCTCTGTATACCCAAAATAGTCGTTACTATAACGAGTTCAAAAGAAAAAGACCTCTGCCCTATGAAAAGGCAAAGGTCTCGCTAAGTAAATAAACACCTGACACTTTTTATCAGTGTTTCAATCTCAATGCTATTAGCTTCTACCATTAACATCGAGTTATTTACTATCACACCCGATGGTAAAAAACCATGTATTGACGAATGTGAAACCAAATACATCGTTCGTATCTGTTAGCTACTCCCCTTTGACAAAATGTCGAAGGTTTTCTTCTGTGAAATCATTATAGCACTATCATATAAGAGTGGCAAAATTATCTATTCACTAATTCGCATTATAGAGTTAGCATGGTTTGGTTAATATCCTACTTTATCTGGATTTGATAACTTTTATCTTCTTTATGTGCTAAATAGAAATCAATCATTCTAGGCATAGTCTGTATAAAATCAGGACACTTTATATCGCCTTTTTTCAAAATATCCACTGCCTCTGATGTATCAAACTTAGCATTCCAAACTAAGTAATCTAAAGTTTCTTGCTCAACACCTAGCTTTTGGCGAATGAGTGGGACTTGCAAAGATACCTTCGCTACTATTAATGGTAAACGGCCTCTAGGATAATGGTTAGTTAATAATTTTACCATTGTACGGTACACTTCCTGCACAGGATGCGGGTGTGGATCAGTTAAATGCAACGTCTTCCCTTCAGCACTTTTTTCATCCACTAGATAAGTCGAGGCATTGATAATATAATCCACCGGAACCACGTTTATCGTTGAATTTGAATGGCCGATATAGGGAATAAAAGGCAGGCATTTTATTCTGTCCACCATATTTAAAAAGAAATATGGCCCATCAAATTTGATGGTCTCTCCTGTTTCAGAATGACCACGCACAATACCAGGTCGAATAATTGTCAATGGAATCTCTGATTTTAAATCCTCTACACGATGCTCAGCCTCATATTTCGTTTCCTCATAATAATTTTTAAATGCAGAGGGGCGAATTAGTTCATTTTCACGTAAAACACCCTCACGAGTGCCTGCCACATATGCTGTGCTAAAGTACATATAACGTCTTAAATTTGGAAGTGCTCGAACAAAATCATTGACCATAGTCGTACCATGTACATTAACCTTCCAAGCTATATCACGTGGCACTGCTAAATCATAAATTGCTGCTAAATGCCAAAGTACTTCAATCTGAGGTACAATTTCCTGTACAATTTGATTTTCTAGACCAAGATTCGGTAATGTAATATCTCCCTCTACAATACGAATTGAACACTTAGGAAACTCCGCTAATATATTGTCTTTTTCCATATTTGCTTTTATTAATTCACCAGCTAAAACAATAACGATAACATCATGCGTTTGATTTTTTCTGAATAACTCTCTTATTAATTGACTTGAAATGAACCCTGGAAAACCCGTAAAAAAATGAACACCCATCTCCCATTCCCCCTAAACCTACTGCATCTTCCGTGTTTCTTTATCCATTAAGCTATAAACAGTCGGAACAATATATAATGTCAGCAAAGTTGATGTCACAAGCCCCCCAATTACTGCAATCCCCATCGGTTGATTCATCTCAGTTCCTTCACCGAGGCCTAACGCAAGTGGCAACAATCCTAAAATTGTTGTTAAAGCAGTCATTAATATGGGGCGAAGTCGATCCTGTGTGGCAACTATAATAGCATCATATGTAGCTATTCCTTTCGCCTTTTGCTGATTAATGTAATCTACAAGTACAATCCCGTTGTTCACGACAATACCAACAAGCACCAAAATACCAATTACAGATGTCACACCCATTAGCGTGTTCGTCACAAACATCGCAATTGCCACACCAATAATCATTAATGGCACAGTGAACATAATAACAAATGGATATTTAAATGATTCAAATTGTGCAGCCATAACGATATACACAAGCACTATTGCTAGTGCAACTGCTAAAAGCATATCATTTATGGCACTATCATATAACTCACGATCTCCACTAAAGATAACTTGAGTTTCTGATGGTAGATCGGCTTTTTTCAATGCTCGGTCTACTTTAGCTGAGACACCCCCTAATGATTCCTTCGATTCATACTCAACAAAAAATGCCACAGCTGCCGCCTGATCAGAACGCCTAATCGATACTGGTCCTTCTTGTACAGAAACGGTTGCAATATCCTCAAGTTTTACAAATAATCCAGCAGGTGAACGCAGCTGCATCGACTTTAATGACGCGATACTATCATTAAACACTTGTCCAAATCCTGTATAGACTGGTAAGACAGCATTATCCTCCGTAATTATTTGCGTAGTTAGTTGTCCCTTTGTCATTTGATTGACCATTTGTGCAATTTGTGCAGGTACAAATCCGTAATCTTTCGCCTTTTCTCGATCTACTTCCACTTGGATTTCTTTTGCAGTTTTATCTAAATCTGTCGATACATTTGTGATAGCATTTACCTTTAATAACTCCTGCTGCACTTTATTAACGGAGCTATTCAGTCGTTGCTCATCAGAATCTGTTAATCTAAACGATAATGTATTCGGTGAAGAGCCAGTTGACGTTGATACATTAAAGGTTATTTCAGCCTGCTCACCAAGCTCTGCGTGCAAATCTTGCTCAACTTCTTCCACAAATTCAAAAATTGAACGCTTCCTATCTGCTAAAGGGACAAGCTTTACATAGAGCTCAGCTTGATTTGCACTTGTCTGTCCTCGAGCTTGCGACTGCTGTGTGCCACCGATTAAGCTTACATATAATTCAACATCTTTCTCCTGTTTTAAGCGCTCTTCAATTTTCGCAACAACCTTTTCTGTTTCTGATACAGCTACACCTTTTTCAAGATTCACACTTATAGATGTAAAACCTTCATCGGTTGGCGGTAAAAACTCTGTACCAATTCTCATAAGACCAAACAATGCAATGCCAAAACAGACAACTGCTGAGATTAGTACGAGTATACGGTGTCGCAATACCCAAATAACTGATGACTTATAGCTTTTGTAAAATAACGACTCATTACGCTTTTCATAAATATCGGCAGCTTTCATTTTTAAAAGACGACTTGCAAGCATTGGGACAACTGTTAGCGCAACCACTAAAGAAGCAATTAAGCTGAAGGAAATGGTTAATGCAAATTCTGTGAAAATTTGTCCTATCAATCCTTCAATAAACATTACAGGTAGGAATACTGCAATAGTTGTGAGAGTGGAGGCAGTAATCGCAAGTGCCACTTCCTTTGTCCCTTCCTTAGCAGCTACTATCGGGTCCTTACCAAGTCCTAAATGTCGTTCAATGTTTTCAATAACGACTATAGCATTATCTACTAGCATACCGATGCCTAGCGCTAACGCTCCTAATGTCATAATATTGAGCGAGAAATTTGCAAAGAACATTAAAACAAATGTGACAATCACCGAATATGGGATAGCGATTCCAATAATAATAGGGCTTTTCACACTACGTAAAAAGATAAATAGCACAAACATCGCGAATAAACCGCCTAAAAGTAAAGAAGATCCGATATTGCTAATCGCTAAATCCACATAGTTCCCTTGATCCACTAGCACATCCGCAATGATTCCTTGATATTGCTTCTTCGTTAATAATTTATTTAAGGAATCTTGAAAAGCCTTTGATACTTCTGCCGTATTAGCGCCAGATTCCTGTAAAACAGACATTAATACTGCAGGATGCTCATTTGCTCGTGTTGTAGTAATGGATTTTTGCTCCGCGCGCTCAACAGTCGCTACATCACCAACAGTTAATGCTTTACCATCTAATGGATTTACCGAAACGATTAAATCAGCAATGCTTTCTGGTGTATTTAAAGTACTTAGTATACGAGTAGTCAACATTTTCCCATCATCTGTTAACACTGGCTCACCAGGAAGTGATACATTGTTCGATTGAATAATTTGTATGATATCTGCTTGAGTTATTCCTTTTTCAATTAGCTTCGCTTCATCTAAAGTTATTTGAATCTCTTCTACAAGCTTACCGGAAACATTGACACTTGCGACACCTGCTGTTCGACGGAGTTCTTTTTCCAAGTCTTCTGCCAATAACCGCACGTCTACCTTGTCATTTTCAGTATGTAGTGAAAGCTGAATAATAGGAAACTGTGATGGGTCAAATTTTAAAAATCTAGGCTTCTCAGCGTCATTCGGTAATGGGGTCATATCAATTCGCTGTAAAACATCAAGCTGAATGTCTTCTATATTGGTAGACCAATTAAACTCAAGAACAATTAAATTGGATCCTTCTTGCGAGGTAGACTGTAGTTTTTTGATTCCTGGTAAAGTTGCAAGGGTAGCTTCCAAGGGCTTCGTAATCTTTTCATTAACCTCCGTTGGATTTGCACCAGGATAAGAGGTAACAACCACACCTATTGGTGGATGTAGCTCTGGAATAAGCGTAATAGGTATTTTTAATAATGAAACGCCACCTAAAATAATGACAAATAGCATTGTCACGATTGTAAAGACGGGCCTTTTAATAGAAAAATTACTAATGTTCATTTTCATACAAACTCCTTTTCTATCTCTTCCTTTCTATGATAGCCGAAAAGGACAGTATTTTATAAATTGGGGCATCAACATTACGTTGAGTTGATATCAGTTCCGACTTGGCGCTTTGTTGCTGTGCGGAAGCGTAGTGCTAACGTAGCGACAGCAACATGATTTTGTCTGTGCGAAAGCGCAGCGACAGCAACATGATTTTGTCTG